>JALTEE010000235.1 GCA_027007865.1 bacterium | reverse complement strand
CCTTCTCCCAAAGGGAGAAGGGAATCCTCCTTTCTCCTTGGGGAGAAAGGAGTTAGAGGATAGAGGGGGTAAATAAAAACGCATATCAAAGAACTCAAAAATCACCTATTTTGCAGGGTTCATTTGATTTTTCTTTTAAGCAGAAAAAATACTGTTATGCTTTTCCAGTATTTTATCCGCTAATTTTTCGATTTTAGCAAAATCATCTTTTTTGGGATAACCCTTGATAATAACTGGCTCAATTATTTCTGGCTTGATATTGCTCAAAAGACCTTTGATTTGCTCGACAAACATTCCACCCCATGCGAAAGAGCCGAGCATCGAGACAAATTTCAATTTCGGGCGCAGTGCATTGGTTAAAAATGCGGCATAAACCGCCGCAGGATGTGCACCCGCAAGAACCATCGGCGTTGCTATAACGACCGTTGCTGTATCTACCAATGACATAGCAATTTCGCCGATATCGCTTTTCGGAATATTGAATGGTTTTACTGCGATGCCTCGCTCAATAAGTGCATCGACAAAATGCAATACCATTTTTTCTGTGCTGCCGTGCATAGAGACATAAGGAATTACCACCTCGTTTTTGACATCGTCGCTCGTCCACTCTTCGTATGCATCGATTATGAAAGCGGGATTTTTATATATCGGTCCGTGGCTCGGCGCAATCAAATCGATATCCAACTGCGAAACTTTCTCGATATCCTTTCGCACCGCAGTTCTGAATGGCATCATAATTTCGGCATAATATCTTTTCGCACCATCGAGCAATGTTTCGTTTCCCTTGGCATACATAGAGGATGTCGCGAGATGCGAACCGAAAAAGTCGCAACTAAAAAGGATTTTGTCTTCGACAAGATAAGTCACCATAGTTTCGGGCCAATGAACCCAAGGTGTGAGAATGAATTTTAATGTCTTATCACCGAGCGAGAGAGTTTCGCCATCGCTTATCGCAATAAATTTTTCATCGGGGATTAAGAGAAATTCTTCTAAAAATCCTTTACATTTCTCGTTTGTGATAACTTTTGCATCGGGGAACAATCCAAGAATTTTTGGAATCGTTCCCGAATGGTCTTGCTCGGCATGATTTGCAATAATGTAGTCCAGTTTTTCGATTTTCGCATTTTTTAAATTTTGAACGAGTTCGTCCTCTTTCATCGGGTCAACCGTATCGATTAGTGCAGTTTTCTCTGAACCGATGATGAGATACGAATTATAACTCGTGCCATCAGGCAGAGGAATCAGTTCGTCGAATATTCTTCTATCCCAATCGATTGCTCCGACGGAAAATATTTTCGTTTTAATTTGTCGCACAGGCATTTTTTATACCTCCTCGAAATTTGCTTTCGATGCACCGCATACGGGGCAAACCCAATCATCTGGGATTTCCTCGAAAGGTGTTCCCGGAGCGATACCACCATCGGGGTCGCCTTTTTCCGGATTATAGATATAGCCACATACTACACAACGATACTTTTTCATTTTATCTTCTTTGTCAGCATTTTTTGGTTCTTCTGCAATATAGGTTGGAGCGGTTTTTGGCGATTTTCCGCCCTTGATTTTGTGATAATAGGCATAAGTCATCGGTTCGGCATCGGATAAAATATCCGCATCGACAATTTTCCCGATGAAAACCGTGTGTGTGCCGACATCGAGCCAGTGAATAACTTCCGCTTCAAGATAGCCGACAGTATTTCCCAGCACAATCGGTGCGCCTGTTGTGCCGCGTTTGAATTTCATTTCCGCGAACTTATCGAAATCCCTGCCGGACTTGAAACCGAAATGCCCGATAAATTTCATATCGGCATCGACAGAAAGCACCGAAACACAAAATACCTTACTCTTTTCGATGAATTTGTGAGTTAGATTTTGCTTGTTGATACTGACAGCGATAGTCGGCGGTTCGGATGTTATCTGAAAAACGGTGTTGGCAATTTGAGCATTTAATTTTTCACCCATTTTAGAACCGACGATATACACACCGTAAGAGAGTTTATAGAATGCCTTCTTGTTCATTTTTTCATCTCCTTTTTGTGTTCTTTCTCTGCGCATTTTGGACATAATCCATAAAAATATGCCTTTATATCTTCAATTTTGTATCCTTGTTGGTTAACCATATTTATAATTGGGCAAATATCGATAAATTCCTGTTCGATATCATAGATTTTTCCACACTTCCGACAGATAAAATGATGGTGCGGCTTCGTATTCCAATCGTATCTTGCCCTCGAATCGGTAAGAATTTTCTGAATTTCTCCAAGTTCTTCAAGTAAATCTAAAGTAGAATAGACGGTCGCCTTCGATACTGTCCAATATTTCTTTTTCATCGCATTATATATATCATCGGC
>JALTEE010000234.1 GCA_027007865.1 bacterium | reverse complement strand
GCATCATAAAGTTTTAGTGTATCTGGTTCTCCATCTGCGGTTTTAACATACAAAGCGCCAGCTCCCCAAGTTCCAGAAGGGTTGTCTGTCCCATCGGGAATTTTCACTGCGCCACCATTAAAATATCCAGCATAATTTGTTCCCCCGCCTGATGCTTCACCATATAATCCATAGTGCACGGATGTCCCTCCTGCGTCCGCACCATTTGCTTCTCCCTTCACGCCGATCTCATCCCCGCTGTTGAGAGTGCTAATATTCTCTCCATAGACACCTATTTCCGCATCATTGTTCACGGAACCGAAAACGCCGTAATTATCGCTACCGAGATATCCGTAATTGCTACTGGTTGACTGCAGTCCATAGACAGCGTAGTTTGATGTGGCACCAGAAACAGTTGCATAAACACCGTATGTATTGGATACAGCTCCATCGGTCTTTTTCGTCTCAGAATACAAGCCATATTGGTTAGTGATTGCTCCGTCTGCATTGTTTATGTCGGCGATAATCCGTGTAGCATATTCGTTTGTCATTGTTCCAGTACCAGTATAATCAACAGTCGCATAAATTGCAGTTTGGTCGCTCGGCGATGATAATGCGGTTTCCGCGTGTCCTTTTATCCCTGTGGATGTTGTTCCCAATTCCCCCCAGTGTTTACCGTCGTATTGCCCATACACGCCGACATTTGTTCCGCCAACCTGTGCGCCGAGGTATCCACGAACCCCGCTCGTTCCATAATCTCCGCGAACACCCATTCTGTCGCCTGTGCCCGATGTGGAATGATAGCCGTAAATTGCAGGTTCGCTATTCGCATCAGAGGAGGCATATATAGCGGCATCTGCGACACTGCCACCGCCGACCTTGAAACTTCCGTTTGTAGCATCGATTGTTATTTGTGGGTCGGCAGTCCCCGATTGGTTATATGCCTCTTGAAGATTGTTCCCTCCGCTCGTCAGTTTGCTCGCATAGAAGGCATACGGCGTCGAACGAAATGGCTCGGGGGGAGACAAAGCAGTGCATTCGTCAAATGTTGTTGCACCGGCAGAACCAACATAGACTTCAATGAACAATTTATGTCCGCTATTAAAAAGCGAGTTGAATGTATAACTGCCTTGATACCCTGTGGAGAAATCGAGTTCGTCGGAGAAAAGTCCATAGGATATTGAAACATCTGCTGGTGTTTGCTGCCAACCGACAGGGTCGGTCGCTTCCCAGCCATTGTCATTTGTGTCATCATAAACTTTGTATCCGAGCGCCTTTGTGCCATCGATAGGACCACCAGAAGAATCGAAAAGTTTCCCTTGATAATTCACTGCCATCGGAACATCGGCGAAAGATGCACCAAAAATACAAAAAATAATTAAAAATAAGAATAATCCATTTCGCATTTTTTCCCCTCCTGATAATGTTTTTTACAAATATTTCTGATAATTATTCGATATCTTCCAGTTTTACGGGAGTTGCCTTTTTCCAATATGTGTCGAATGCGGTGATATGCATGGTTATCAGTTCACGATTCAATAAAAACATTGAAATAGAATCCTGTGGCGTGCCATTAGCCTTTATCGAAATAATTGCAGCGGTATCGTCGAAAATCTGGAGTTTTGCGGGAAGAGATTTTAGATGGCGAACAGGATGTCCGGGTTCGAGATGAATTCTTATCGTCTCTCTGAAATTCTCATCCTTCAGCAGCGCTGTTTCGCATAAAAGTCTCCGCTCTATTCCAAGTTCCATAGACCTGAATGTCTGTTCTCTGCCAGACTTCTCATTTTTTAGTGAATTCATCGGAATCAAAATTGGCAGGCGGGACATTATCCTTACAGTTTTTTTCACACTTAAAGGTTTTACCATATCATATATAGCCTTTATCCCGTGAAGAATTATTATATCCTGCTTCGCATCAAGCACCGTATCTTTTTGTTCATAGAGCGATTGAGCATATTTTAAAAATTTTTTCGATATCTTCGGCAACTTATTCTCTATATAATCAGTCTCTGTCTTTCCTAAACGCTCGAGTTCCTCGAGATATTCGATATGTTTTTCTCTGATATCGGAACTATGTTTTTTAATAAAATCGTTCAAAACGATACTGGGTGGAAGCGCCCTAAAACGAACAGGCTTCCCGGGAATTTCGCCAACAAGTCCATAGGAAATAAGTTTTCGCATTATACTGTATGCCGCTGTGCGTCTGATTTTAGAAATCTGAATACATTCAGCAATAGTGCCTTCGCCAAGTTTAAGGAGCGAAAAGTAAAGGTCTATATCACTATCGCCCAATCCAAATTCAGAAAGTAATTTTGTATCGAACTCGTTCATTGTAATTCGCCTTTCTGTTTATATGAATGACACTGTAATAATAC
>JALTEE010000233.1 GCA_027007865.1 bacterium | reverse complement strand
TATGTTACAACTATTATTATGCAGATTAGTAAATTATTCGGGGAAAATCTACGCTTTCTACGGAAAGCAGCCGGTGTTGCATCGCGTGGGAATTCATTTTCGCAGCAGGAGATAGCGAATTTCATCGGCGTTTCGCGAAAGACGATTGTATTTTGGGAAAGCGGGCACATTCCATCCGTCGTTATGATGGGGAAATTGTGTGAATTTTTCAGCAGGCGGCTCGAATTGGAAGAAACTCTTTTACCGGAAGAATTATTGAATAAGGATATATCTGAATATTTTATCGTTATTCCCGAGCGAGGCAAAGTTCGGAAAGTCACGCCGACACAGAAGAGACTTTTGAACAATCTTTTCGTGAGAGCAGCGAATATTTCGGAAAAAGATTTGAATAAAATAATGGCGATATTAAATAAACTCGACGGGCAACTTTGATATAAATTTGCTCGATAATCTCGAAGGATTTCTTATGCGCACATTTTACGCATCATTATCTATTTTGCTTGTTTCGATTTCTTTTATCTACGGAACACGATATATGCACGATACGGGAGTCATCCAACTTCGCGTGGACGATGTATATCAGGGCGGCTTTGTGGAATTGAACTATGTCAATTTCTCCGACGGCGCAAATGCCGATGTAATGTGGCTTTCTTTTCTGGGATTATGGTTCGATGCTTGGTCGGTAGCGCTTCACGGCAGAGCCGCAGATGAAGGTCCGCTCTTCGACTCCGATTTCCTTACCCTCGATAGTTTGACTCTCGAAGAAAATTGGGAAATCTATTACGATACGCTTTACGATACTGCGATAGATTCGTCCGAAACAACTCTTACAGTGGATTCTGTCGTCATAGATTCTACTCTATATGATATTTCGCACCTCGCTTTTTACCATAATGGATTTCATATAAATTTCTACCAAACCGTATCATCCGATTCTGGCGCACCATATATAAAAGTTCAGTGGATACTCGAGAATGGTAGTTCCGCTGATTATACGGGCGGGAAATTTTTATTCCATTTCGATGCCGATGTTCCCGATAATTCTTGGAACGATGATTTGGCGCTTGCCGTCGAAGGACACAATGCACTTTGTCAGCAAGTATCTTATTCAGATACAAAATGCACCGGCTTTATATGGCTGAAAGGCGGCTCGGATTATATTCTCGAAGATACAGAAGACTGGTATAATCACGCAACAGACGATGATTCGCTGCTAAATCTACTCGATGGAAATTTCTGGCATAACTCGGACTATTGCGACACCACAGGCGGAGACACAATTTGTCCTACATTCGTCGATAGCATTATGGGCGATGCCGGCATCGGAATAATTATGTCGCTACCCAACCTCTCCCCGAACCAATCTGAAACACTTCTATTTGCATTTGCTGTGGCGCCCGACCCCGACAGTTTCAAAACTATCGCACAATTCCTTGATTCGACAGATACGAGCAGAATTATCGAAAAGAATACCAATCTTCCCGCAACTCTAAACATTTCAGCTGCTCCCAATCCTTTTAATTCATCGGTGAAAATCATCCTAACTTGTCATTCCTCCCGCCAAGGCGGGAAGAAGCCAGAGGGCAGGATCGATGTGAAAATATACGATTTGCGTGGAAATGTTGTCAACGGAGGGCTTCAGCCCTTCGTTCGAAACAGCGGGCTAAAACCTGCTGTTGACACTGCCGCTCGTTCCTCCGCATACCTCACATTCATCTGGACACCCGATAAAACAATATCATCGGGAATTTATCTCGTGAAAGCGACAGCACAGAACGGAGAAACAATTACGAAAAAAATTGTTTATCTGAAATAGTTGAATAATAAAGAAATATTGTTGCTCGGGAAAGTCCAAAACGAGATTGCTTTGTCATCCCACTCGGGCGAAATTTTGAGCATTGGGAAATTTGAATTTAGTTTGAATTTGAAACTTTGAACATTGGACTTTAAACTTTAAACTTGTATTTTGTTGAACTGTAAAAAATAATATTCAAAAAATTTCCAAACGATAAAAATAAAAGTGGATTTTTGCTTGCATAATTGAAACAATATAATTATTTGCTTTTGGCAATAATGGAGGTTTAAAATGGTAAAAAAGGAACTACTCGATATTCTTGTCTGTCCGCAGTGCAAGGGAGAACTTGAATACCGAACGGAACCCGAAGAAGTTCTTATTTGCAATACCTGCAAACTCGTCTATGCAGTTCGAGATGATATACCTATAATGTTGCCCGATGAGGCGAAGCCTCTCGAGGAATGAACAAGGAGGTTTTTTTGGATGAGGGAATTATAGGCAAACTTGCCGCAAATAACCTCAAACTCGCACAGTTCTGCGGTTTCAATCAGATTACACTCGATTTAAAATCGGGAAAAAAGGAGGAAATTTTACGGGAGCTTTCGGAATTATTGGCAAATTCGCCCAATATCGATGATGTCGATTCTGTATATGAAGCGCTTTTGGAGCGTGAACACCTCGCCAGCACAGGTATGGGACTGGGTGTCGCTGTTCCTCATGGTAGAAGCACAAAATGCAAAGGGCTTACAATCGCATTCGGCAGGTCTGATAAAGGAGTTAAATTTGGCGCCTATGATGGGCAACCTGTTCATCTGTTCTTCGCTATACTTGTTCCTGCAACAGCGATACATTTGCATTTGCGAATTCTTGCGAGTTTATCACTTATGTTGCGCGATGAAAAAAACCGCATCAAATTGATGGAAGCGGAGTTCCCACAGCAAATACTCGATTTCCTAAACGGACAGTAGTAGCGCACTATAATTATAGATAAGAGTGGAAAAATGAGCAAACGACACGAAAGTGGAACAGGCATCTGGGTATGGACGGGAGCGCTCTTGATTGCGTTGCTTTTATACGGTCTTCCAAAATTATACAAGAACGATTTGTCCGCTGTCGTGAGAAATGGCTTATATTCACCATTCGTATGGGTGGATGCACAATACAAATTGATGCGGAATAATTTATTCCGATACATCATAACAAAGCGTGAACTGGCAGAAGCAAAAGAGAAAATCGAGCAGCTACAAGAATTTCGTGTGGAAAACCAGCGACTGCGCACTTTGCTCGATTTCAAAAATAGAAGTGCACATAATCTTTTGCTCGTCGAAGTTATCGGTTCCGGCGAATATCGCTATCCATCTGCACTTTTGATATCGGCGGGGAAAAATAAAGGCATCGAGCTAGATGCGCCCGTCCTCACTGCCGATGGAGTTGTTGGAAAAATCAAAAGTGTGGGGAAAACGACATCGGTTGTGCAAATTCTGCGCGACCCTAGCCTGCATATCGCTGCGATGGACAGGAGAAGTAGAATCGTCGGTATATTGGAATCACGGGACGGGAAAAATTTAGTTTTCAGCCAGGTGCCAATCGGCGAAAATGTTGCAGAAGGCGACAAAATTATAACATCCGGACTCGGAAAAATTTTCCCAAAAGGGCTTTTGATAGGATATGTTGTATCGGCTTTAGACCCGCCAGCGGGAATATTTAAAAAAATCATCGTTCAGCCCGCTGCAAATCTAAATAAATTGGAAGAACTATTTGTTTTAATGGATTTCGACAAGGATACAACCGAAAACAACTGAAAAATTGACAATGGATTTCGACAGGGCGAAACGGTATAGATTACGATGCTATGAGACAGAAGAAATGTGATTGTGAGCGTGGTTTCATTTTACACCGATAATTGTTAATCAATAACTTTAACTTGAATTTTTTCAGGAGGTATTATGGTTGGCATTAAAAAAATTCTTATCCCTACCGATTTTTCGGAATATTCAAAATCGGCGCTTCCATACGCAGCAGATTTTGCGAAAAAATACGGTGCAAAACTCGTTCTTCTGCACATTTTCGACGAAGAACTATTTTCACCGATTTTCTTCGAAGTAGGTGGTTCCGCAAAAGAATATTATGACAGATTGCAGGACCGTTTCGAAGCTGCTACCGACGATTTCCTGAGCGGCATCGATACCAAAGGAATAGAAATCGAAGCGGAGCTCGGCAATGGAACACCGTTTGTGGAAATAATCAAATTCGCGCGAGAAAACGGCATCGATTTGATTGTAATGGGAACACACGGTCGTTCGGGTATAACGCACGCTCTTCTCGGAAGTGTTACGGAAAAAGTTGTCAGAAAAGCACCGTGCCCAGTCATGGTAGTTCGACACCCCGAATTTAAGTTCGAAATGCTGTAAAAATACAATATAAGATTATTGTTTTCTTATTTTTTAAGCGAGACGCTCAACCTATAACTATATCGAAATATAATGATAGTCACTTGCTGCAACTGAACAAATTGATAACCGCAGCGTCTCGCTGTGGATTTCTATATAGATTGTATTTCAAAAATTGGCATCTTCATAAAATGGAAATTCGACACTGAAAATATGCCGCGACCACCGAAACATAGGCGTATTCGATGCAACGGAGAACTTTATGGCTTCGTTCCAATTTGTCCGCCTACACGCGAGCCCGTCGAACTCGGACTCGACCACATCGAGGCGCTGCGACTATACGATGTGGAAGGACTCGACCAGGAGCAAGCTGCGATACAAATGGGCGTATCGAGAGCGACATTCGGCAGAATAATTCGCGAAGCGCATAAACTTCTTGCAGAGGCTGTATTGGATTCCAGAGCGCTTGTCGTGAAAAGCCCAAAAGCAGTCGAAGTTCGATGCGAAGGAATGAGAAAAAGACGCAGACGAGGATTTTATGGATGATTCTTCGATAAATCGCTATAAAAAAAATTTATTTCAAAATTTTCGCAGTGTTGTATGGATAATTTTTATAATCGCTTTTATTTTTCGCATCTATGGAATTTTTGCAGGACTTCCATTCGATGTGTTCCAAGATGAAGCGCGGCTGACAAATTCCATCGCACATATCGCTCTCTCCAAAAATCCCGACCCACTGTTTCTAAACTATCCATCTCTATATATTTATATGCAATTCCTATGGAATTCGCTCCTATGGCTTGTCGGCAGAATATTTGGTATCTTTCCAAATTGGACGACATTCTGGAGTTCGCTCTATATCGACACCACATTTATCTATATTCTCAGCAGGACACTGACAGCCATTTTAGGTGCACTGACAGCAGTTTTCCTCACAATATCGGCAAAAAAAATATTCGGCAGTGTAATTGGTGCATTATCAGGATTATTCCTCGCTGTCAATTTTACGCACATTCGATGCTCTCACTGGGTTACGACAGATGTTCCCGCTACATTCTTCATCGTTCTTGTATTGTGGGCGACAACGCATATTAACGAAAAAAATCATCGTTGGTATATCTGGGCGGGAATTTTTTCCGGTCTCGCAGCGGCGGCGAAATACAATGCAGGGCTCGCAATTTTAATACCGATATTCGCAATCGCTGCAAGTTCCACTGGGAACTCTTTCTTCATCCGATTGAAAGATATCTGGCGAAGTAAAAAATTCAGATGGACAATTCGTTCCGCTGTGTTGGCATTCATTGTCGCATCGCCATATACTCTATTAACACCTGTTAGATTTGTTAAAGGCCTCGGAGGCGAAGCGTTCCATATGAGAACGGGACATATCGGTTTTGAAAATGCAGGACCGGGATATCTGTATCATCTAAAAGTTTCGTTTCCGCAGGCGATGGGAATTATAATGCTCGTGTTGTCCTTGTTCGGTTTCATTCTCATTCTGCGAAAGGCAAAATTTGCATATCTCTGGATTTTCCCCGTGATATACTATGCAATTATCGGCAGTTGGAAAGTTTTGTTCCAACGATATACAATTCCACTTTATCCTTTTGCTGCGATTTTTTGCGCCTATGGAATATTTTACCTCGCATCGAGAATAAAGCATCTTAAAACATTCTGGATAGCGGTGATTTCGCTAATTGCGATTGCATTTCCGCTCGCAAAATCTGCAATGTTCGATTTGCACATCGACAATGTTAACACATACGAGATTTTGGGGAAATGGGTCGAAAAGAATGTCGATGCAACCGAATGTATATGCTCCGATTACAATGTGAACGGAGCATTAGCATTGTGGAGCAAAGATATTTTGCCGTATCTCGATAAAAATATTTCAAAATCGGAATTTTTAGCGAAAAATTTCGACCCGCTGCTGAACCGATGCTGGATATTTATTGAAGAAACCCAAAAACCGTTCGACACTTCGAATTTTCCCTGCCGGTATTTTGTCGAAACTGTTGGAAAGTCGCAGCGCTATATCGAATCGCCATCCCACTATCCTCAAAGAGCGGCATTTTATAAAAAACTCCACAAAATCGAGCCGATATTTAAAATCTATGGCGAACCAGCAAACTGGTGGGAACGATATTCTTGGCGAAGCATAACGAAATCGAAACATACAGGTTCGAGTTTTTTAATTTATAGGATAAATTGATTTTCATTCTCACCACGATACTCTGCAAACTCTGCAGTTTGTTGTGGTTGCTTAAATCGGCGCAATTTTCGAACATCGGGGTTGAAAATTGTTTTGTTTCTCGGGACTATGCGTGTTAGGATATTTGGACTTTTTATTCTAAAAGTAATCGAAGTGGCTCTTGTTTTTCATCTATTTTTCTTTTTTGTTTTGGGGTTGTTTCTTTTTTCTCAACATATTCGAGTTGAGCGGTTGGAAAATACTTCTCCATTTTTTCCCAATCTTTATCTCTTATTGTAACAACATTACCGATGAATTTGCTGACAAAACAATCTCCGATTTTTGTAGGGAGTTCCAGAGAGATTTTTCCCGATGCTATTTGAACATATTTGGGGTCGATATCGACGCCGATGAAATGGCGACCGAGATGTTTCGCTGCAATGGCTGTTGTTCCCGTTCCGATGAATGGGTCGAATACGATGTCGTTTTCATCGGTGCTCATAAGAATCAGTCTTTCAAGCAATGGAACGGGTAATTGACATGGGTGTTCATCTCGCCTTTTCTTATGTCGAATTCTATGAATATCCGTCCAAACATCTGAACATAGGGGGCCAAAGGGGTGCATAAGATATTTTTTCCCACCATAATCCTTTAGCACGACTTTACAGTTTCGGCATCTCTTATGAGGATATCTTATGTCATTGAATTTGAAACCTTTTGCAGACTTCACATAAAAAAGAATTCCATAATGTGTCGGCAACAGAGTTTTGCCAAGAGGAGCGCCAAAAGCATCCCATGAAATCCAATGACGGAAATAGGCAATACTATTTAGAAAATGAGCGTAATATATAAGCCATTTTGGGATATTATGAACGAAAATACTACCAGTTGGTTTTGTTATACGAACCATTTCTGTCAGCCAACGCTCACACCAATTCAGATAATCGGAGAATTCCCGTGTGTCCTTGTAGTTATTGTATTTCTTTTTCAAATTGAATGGTGGGTCAGCAAAAGTCATATCGAAACTGTCATCGGGAATTCCCGACATCACTTTTATTGAATCGCCGAGGATTATTGTATCTATTTTTTCTTGAATATTCATTTCTTTAGATTCGATTTTACAACTCTTATAAATCGTGCAATTTCTTTTTCATCGAATGTGAAAACATCATCGAAAGCATGAACCATTCTTTCGAGGTCGTTTTTTCTCACATACCAACCGATACCATCGATGAAACCAAGAAAAGTAGCTTTACGAAAATGTTTTTTCAAAAGATTTCTCATTCCAATTTCTGTTTTGGATTTATCTCCCTGCCCCGATGAAGTTGTTATTACATAGGAACATTCCACGAGAACCTTTGGCGATTTCATATTCGGAATGATTATATCAACAGTCCGTTTCTGCTCGGTTTCATATTTTATGAGTTTAGGTAAATCTCCACTTTCATAAGGGATTTTCTTACTTTTCAATATCTGTTTTAAAAATTCTTCGGGATTATTCTCCCTTTTTCCGCTGTATGAACCC
>JALTEE010000232.1 GCA_027007865.1 bacterium | reverse complement strand
TTCCAATCAGCGAAATCCGTTGAACAAGGGGTTGCAACCACTTGTTCAATATGGCGGTTTCTGTGAACAAGGGAGCATGCTCCCTTGTTGCCTATTATCATTTATAATTTTATAGCCGAAGCGTCTCGTTTCGCAATGCCATTATTTATTGATAGCCGAAGCGTCTCGCTTCGGAAAACGAAATTCAAGTAATGCCATCTTGAATAAAATAACGAAAATAGCAAAAAGAAGAACAGCAATATCCTTAAAATAATTTCTTTTATCTCATCGATTTTTTATTTTGCCAACGAAAAATCATCGTAATCGAACCCGGGAACGACAACTGTCGATACGAGAGCGAAGCCCGTTTTCACAGTAGCGAGTTTTGCGCTTTGTGTCCATCCCGCAGGAATGTGTGCCTGAAATTGCTGTCCGTTCGATATATCGCTGCCGAGTGTGATTTTGCACATTTCGCCGTCCGGAGATATTATTTTTAGCAGTATCGGGTCGCCGATGTGAAAGAACCAGATTTCATCGGAGCGCACGATATGCGGCGCAGATTCTTTGTCATCGGTGATGAGATAATATATCGCAGTGAACAGTGAACGCTTTCCGCCATATTCGTCGCGAATTTTTCCCGCATCGATTTGAACATCGGAGCGAAAAATCTCTCGAAAAAATCCACCTTCGGGTTCGAGAGGTTTTAATCGCAATGCCTTTATGATTTCGTCGGGTTTCATCAACTTGATTTTGCGCTCGCCGAGTATGGTTTTAACATTTCTGACAGCGGTGGCAAATTTTTTCGGCGATTTTTTGTTCATATCGAAATCCTATTTTTTTACAACAAATTTTATCACTAAAAATCCGCCGATTAAAAGCACCGTGAACACAAGAGTTAGAATGTTGAAATATTTATCTATGAATTTTTTGATTTTTTCGCCAAAAATCGCCATCAATCCTGCAACAATAAAGAATCTTGCGCTTCTGCTGAGCGCCGATGCGATAACGAAAATTCCGAAATTTATTCTGCACGCGCCGGCGGCGATTGTGAAAATTTTGTATGGTATCGGTGTAAATCCTGCGGCTGCGACAGCGAGACCGCTGTATTGATTATACAATGCCGAAATCCTTTGAAATTCCCCCATTGCGCCGTAAAATTCGAGCAGTTTGATTCCGACGGAATTCATAAGCCAAAATCCGATTGCATATCCGAGCATTCCGCCGAATATCGAAAAAACGGAAGACAATGTAGCATACCAGAGCGCACGCTTCGGACGAGAAAGCGCAAGCGGTATCAACAGCGTATCCGGCGCAATCGGGAAAAAACTCGATTCCGAAAATGCGGTCAAAATCAATGCCCACACACCATAAGGCGTATATGCCCAGTGAAGAACCCAATAATACAGTTTCTTTATCGGATTTTTTGTCGCTGGATGTTTAGTCTCTATTTTCGCAGCGCTTTTTTGAACGGTGTCGTTTTCGGCAACAGCCTTGTTCGCTTCGACCATATCCGATGATGTTATTTCTCTTTCGATGTTGTCCATTTTGTTAGATTGAAAATTTTATCATTCTTCATCGTATTCATAGAGTTCATCCGTCTTTCGATTTGGATTGAATTTGGAAATTTCTTCCGACTTGTGAATTTCTTTGCGCAAAATTAGCCACAGAACAAAAGTGAACGGCAGAACACAAAAAGACAGTGCTGCGCCTACAGCTTCACCGAAAACACCTTTCGACATCAGCAGAAAATTGAACAATCCGTGAGCGCCAGCGGCGAGGAGTAGTCCTGTCGTAGCGAGGCGCTTCGCAATTTTGGGATGAAATTTGCCTTTGCCGAGGCCATAGCCCCACATCGCTGAAAATAAAAGATGTCCGAATGTGGACAGTGGTCCTCGAACGAGGATTATCGATGTTCCCTGCTTCGTCATATAGAAAAAATTTTCGAGCGTCGCAAATCCGAGCGCAGCAGCGGACGAATAAACGATACCATCCACGGGCTCGTCGAATTCTTTCGTGTAATATACTGCAAATAACACGACGCCGAATTTTGAAAATTCCTCGACGAGTCCGGCGACGAACCACGATGCTCCAACCGCTTCGTATAGCGAATCGATGTCCCCCGAAAGTCCGAGAATCGACGAAACACCGAGTTCCACAAAAATTACAGGAAGAACTATAAAGAAACCGCCGAAAAATACAGCAATAATTTTGCCGAGCGGTTCGGGCTCGAATTTATCACTTCGATAAATATACCACATCCATAAAATGCCAGGCAGGAATGCAACCGAGAGGTTTAGAAAACATATCATACAATCCGAAGCCATTATCCCTCGCCGTTTTTTTGTGATACAATAGCAGATATTATAATCATAATTTAACCG
>JALTEE010000231.1 GCA_027007865.1 bacterium | reverse complement strand
CATATGCTGCATTCGGACAGACATCCATCGATACACTCTTTTTCGACGATTTCGAATCGGGCTCGCTTTCCTCTTGGCAGCCGTTTATCTGTCCTGCGCAGTGGCACACTACCACGGCTGGCGCATACTCGGGAAAATCGTGGTGGTGCGGAAACGAAGCGCTCGACGGATACAGCAATTGTTGGTATCAAATTCTAACATCGCCTGAAATATCGCTGCCGTCATCTCCATCCGGCGAACTGAAACTATCGTTTATGATGAATATGTCCATCGAGCCACCTCCATCGACACCGAGCGACGAGGGCGGAATTTATATAGACGGCTGGGACGGATTTCACATCGTAATATCCGCAGACGGCGGAGACACTTGGGCATTGCTTGTCCCAAGCGACGGATACGATTGCGATACGATGTTCGGCTTCGTTCACGCAAACGACCCGATTCTTGCAGGCTGGGGCGGAAGCACGGGAGGATGGGTTCACAAAGAAGCACAATTGAACACTTATGCGGGAGAAAATATTAAAATTCGATTTGCCTTTGCCGCCGACCCGTTTTTCGATACCCGCTCAGATTCCACTTTGTTTGGAATTATGCTCGATGACATCGCCGTTTCAGATGATGCGACAACTTATTTCCACGATGATGGCGAGGATTCGATAGCGTCGCCGATGACCACCGAGGATACTCAACCCGACCCGATGCCGAATATTTCAGATGAAAGAGCATACGACGGTTCGTATTCTCTGTTTGCAGAGAATGAGCATCTAACTATACGAAGCATCGTAACGCCATCGCTCACAATCGAAGATGGCTTTCTCGCAACGGGCAATTATCGTGTTTTCAGAGATTTAACCGATATCGACGATTATTATGTGATATATATTTCCACAGATGACGGCGTTTCGTGGATTCCGCTCGGAAGCGATAGAGGATGGGACACGGATTGGCAATTTATCTCCGGCGCTTCCGGACTCGACAATCCATACCCGGGAATGATTTTCTATGATTACATCGGAGACGATATAAAATTGAAGTTGACATTTATATATGACAATGACGATGAACCCGATGCGGGCGAAGGCGTGTTCATAGACGATTTCCGCATTTCGGGCATCTTTGGAAACACTTACGATGCAGGAGTGTCCAATATTTTCGCAGGACCGATAAATGTAAATCAAGATATAATTTTCAACATCGAAATCACAGGCTACGGCATCGAAGAAATCAGTCCCACCGTGTATTACAAAATTTTCGACAGCGGCGACGCACTCGTTACATCGGGTTTTCTCGGCTCGGTAGATGTCGCGTTAAATCAGCGGCAATATGGTCAATTTATCTGGCGACCAACGGAACCGGGCGATTACTATGTTCTTGCTTGGACAACAAGCGTTTCCGACGAGGACGGCTCGAACGATTCGCTAATATTCGACTTCTCCGTTCCCGATGAAAACCACAGGGAACTGGGATACGACGATGCTGTTCAGGATTCTTTCTACTCTTCGACAGCGGGAAGATACTATTACTATATAGTTCCCGGATTCGATTCGGAGGATGAAATCGGCGACGGCTATGCTGTGGATTTTTCATCCCCTTTCGATTATGCAACGCTCGACAGCATAAAATTTTTGGGCAAAGGCGAAGGAAATATTACATTCGCAGTGTTCGATTATGATGGTGGAACGCCGGCATCGACACCCGATACGACTTTTTCAACTGCGCTGCCCGCTGGCGGAATCGATGGCGAATGGTTCACTTATGTTCTCGCAGAGCCATACGAAATCCCGTTTCACAACTATATTATAGCGGTTTGGGCAACGGATTCGGAATCGTTTTTCTGGGCAGGAATAGATAATAGCGCACCATACGACCACCGAAGTTGGCGCATCGACCCCGAAGGCGAAAATTATGTTTTCCAAAATATGACAGAATTATCGGAGCCTTATGACGATTTCGACTTCATCCTGCGATGCTGTATTACAAGAATAGAAAATGTTAAAGAACCGAAAATTCCGCAAAATATTTCGTCTCTCTTTAACACGCCAAACCCATTTAACAACGCTACTTCCATCGAATTTAATTTATCCGAAGCAGCAGATATTTCGATTGTGATATATGACATCGCCGGCAGAACTGTTCGACATCTTTTGAACGAACATTTTGCATCGGGAATACACAAAACAATCTGGGACGGCAAAAATGACGGGGGTGAAAATTTGCCATCGGGAATTTATATCGTCGAGTTGCATTCGGGCAAAAATGCTCTAAAAAGGAACATCGTCCTGGTGAAATAGTATCGGGTGGAAACTTGTTAATAGAATTTATTTATAAAATAAAATTATTTAAAAAGAAAAGTTTTTGAAAAA
>JALTEE010000230.1:6053-7923 GCA_027007865.1 bacterium | reverse complement strand
TCTGGGAACTGCGCAGGAAAACATTCATTCTGAAGCATCTATAATATAATTTACCAATTCTTTAATGCAACATTTAGCCGCACATTTTACACAAATAAATCGACAAATTTAAATTCCTTCGAGTCAACGAGTCCTTGGTCAGTCAATCGCAATTCGGGGATTGGCACGAGCGATAGGAAACTCATCGCATAGAATGGGTCTTGGATTTTGCATCCGATTTGTTTCGCTGCTTTGTTTAGTTTTTTCACTTTTTCCGCTACTTCTTCGAGACTTGTATCGTTGACGAGTCCTGCCACTGGCAGCGGAAGTTCTGCGAGGACTTCGCCATTCGATACAATGACTTGGCCCCCGCCGAGTTCGATTACGCGAACTGCGGCTTTCAACATATCGGCATCATTTGTTCCGAGGACGCCGAGGTTATGGCTGTCGTGCGCTACCGACGAAGCGAATGCGCCATTTTTTATGCCGAAACCGCGGACGAAACCCCGCCCTGTGTTTCCTGTGGCACGATGGCGCTCGATGACAACAAATTTCGCAATATCTTTTCCGGGAGAAGCGACAGCATAGCCATTTTCGATTATCGTATCGGCGATTGTGTGTTTGGTAACGATTTGGTCGGGAACGACTTCTATGACGCGCATTCTGTCGCTTTTCGCTTCGATTTGAAAACTCGATTCGTATAGCCACGCCACATTCATCGTGCCTCGGATATAAGTGTGCTCGACATCTTTTACATCGAACAAGGCTTTCCCGTCCCTTGCAACGAGCACGCCTTTTTTGAAAACCATTCGTGGTCTCGGCTTGCGCAAATCGTCAAAAACGACCATATCCGCCCAATATCTCGGCAGCAGCGCTCCGATATTTTTCAAATCGTAAAATCTCGCCGTGTTGATTGTGGCGATTTGAAATGCTGTGATGGGTTCGAGTCCCGCTTCTATGGCGATTCTGATGTTGTTATCGATGTGCCCTTCCGTGATAAGCGAAAGCGGATGTCTATCGTCGGTTACGAAACTGAAATTTGTCGAATTTTCATCTGTAACGAGCGGCAATATGTCGCGCATATTTTTTTCGGACGAGCCTTCTCGCAGATGGATGTGCATTCCGAGGCGAAGTTTTTCGCGCGCTTCTTCCACGGTTGTGCATTCGTGGTCGGAGCGCGGACCGGCGAGCGCATAAGCGTTCAATGCTTTCCCGCTCAATCCGGGAGCGTGTCCATCGAGTTGTTTATCGCGCCCGACATGGAGTTTGTTCAATGTGTCGTGGTCGCCTGCGATGACGGCGGGATAGTTCATCATTTCACCGATGCCAACAACACGCGGCTCGTTTATGAGAAGATGCAGGTCGTATGCGCTGAGGCGCGCTCCGCTCGTTTCAAAATCCGTGGCGGGAACACAGGAGGGAAGCATAACGAAAATGTCGAGCGGTAAATTTTCGCGCTCCTGAAGAACATATCCGATTCCGTCGAGTCCAAGGACATTTGCAAATTCGTGTGGGTCTGCGACAACTGCACCTGTGCCAAGCGGGACGACTGCGCGAGCGAATTCCGGAACCGTGAGCATACTGCTTTCGATGTGAATGTGTCCATCGATGAAACTCGGCGACACATACGACCCGCCGACATCGATTTCCTCACCGGCTTCGTAATCGCCAAAACCGACTATTCTGCCATCCACAATGGCGATGTTCGTCTCATAGATTTCGCCAGAAACAACATTGATGAGTTTCGCATTTTTCAAGAGCAAATCTGCTGGTGCTTTGCCCAATGCTTTGCGAATTTTATCCTCCATATTTCTCATTTCTCCTCCAAATGCTGTGAATTATTTTGGTGAATTCTACCAATGATTACTAAAATTTGCAAGAAACTTTTACT
>JALTEE010000230.1:0-6043 GCA_027007865.1 bacterium | reverse complement strand
TTTATGCAGATAAAAATGAGAAAATACTTGCGGTTTTCAAAAAATTTATACAAATTTGGAACTTAAAGGAGGAGGTTATTATGTCAGAAGACAAGAAAGTCAGCGGCCAATTGGTTCCGATTGTTGTCGAACAAACAGGACGCGGAGAACGCGCTTTCGATATTTTTTCGAGATTGCTAAAAGATAGAATTATCTTTCTCGGCACTGTGATAACGGATGAAGTAGCAAACCTTATAGTTGCGCAAATGTTGTTTCTCGAAGCGGAAGACCCTGCGAAACCGATTTCGTTGTATATCAATTCTCCTGGCGGATTTGTATCGTCGGGACTCGCGATTTACGATACGATGCAGTTTTCAAAAGCGCCGATTGCCACCACGGTAGTCGGTCAGGCTGCCTCGATGGCGGCTGTGCTTCTCGCCGGCGGTGAAAAAGGAAGAAGAACGGCACTGCCAAATTCGAGGGTAATGATTCATCAGCCTTGGGGAGGCGTGCAGGGACAGGTTACAGATATCGAAATTCATACGCGAGAACTTCAAAAGATGAAGCAGATTTTAAACGAAATCCTTTCGCATCACACAGGACAGCCAATCGAAAAAATCGAGCATGATACGGATAGGAACTTTTTTATGTCGCCATTCGAGGCACTGGAATATGGATTGATAGATAAAGTCTATGAGAAACCGATGGATAAGAAGAAAAAGAAAAAATAATGAGATTTCTGTGAAATAGGTGTATTTTAGAATTTTAAGTATAATTTAGAATTTTAAGTATAATGCAATCCATACCCATCGAGATTAGATTGAAAAGGGCAAAATCATAGTTTTGCGGAAAGTATAAAAAAGATAAAAGGAATAATATTAGGAGGCACAATGGTTCTGTCTATTTTAGTGGGCTTACTCGGTCTTAATGCAATTTTGCTAATTATTACCATAATGCTTCAACCTCGTAGCCAGGGCGGAGGTCTTGGAGCGGCTTTCGGTGGTTCATCGGCGGCGGGAGCATTTTTTGGAGGAAGAGGCGGAATGGAATTTCTAACGAAGTTGACCGCTGTATTGAGCGTTATTTTCGTGATATTAATTATGGTTGTGAACTTCTATATCGGTGTTCCGCAAAGCAACAGGAATACTATGCAGAGAACCGGGGGCGCTCCTGTATCTGCTCCTGCAAATCCCGGCGGAGGAACACAACAACCAACTGGCGGAGGCGAAAAATAAGTAGCGATTTTATTTATTTCGCTCAATGAGACGGAACTTTAATTCGCTTAACAGGTTAAACATTAAAATATGTAATCTCATTTTGGGATTTATCTATTTCGAAGGGAAGAAACATGAAAACTATTATCTGGGAGAATGATTGGGAACGGCGTGAAGTTGTATGGCTTGCACCTTACGCAACGCACAACGCCGACAGCCGCGGTAGACATTATCCCGAGCCGAAGCATTCATATCGTCCGCCATTCGAGCGGGATAGAGAACGAATAATTCATTCAACCGCATTCCGACGGCTGCAATATAAAACGCAAGTTTTTGTCAATCACGAAGGAGACCACTATCGAACTCGAATGAGCCACACACTTGAAGTATCAACTGTTGGCAGAGTTATCGCAAGAGTTTTGGGCTTAAATTTCGACCTTGTGGAAGCGATTTCTTTGGCTCATGACCTCGGACATACGCCTTTTGGGCACACGGGCGAGGAAGTGCTGAATGAGTTGACAGAGGATATCGGCGGTTTCGAACACAACAGACAATCGCTGCGCGTAGTGGAATACCTCGAACAAAAGTATCCCGATTTTCCAGGATTGAATTTAACATTCGAAACACGAGAAGGGATAATAAAGCACGCCACGCGATATGACCAGCCCGGCGGAAAAAATCTTTTTACGAAATCAGAAAAAATGCCATCTCTCGAAGCACAAATTGTAAATGTATCCGATGAACTCGCATATACATCTCACGATATAGACGACGGTTTGAATTCTGGTGTGTTCCTGATGGAAGAACTGGAACAAGGTTTTCCACTGTGGGGCGATATTGCAAAAGAAATGAGGAAAAAACACCCTGAAATCGACAAAGAAATGTTGCAATCTATGTGTGTGCGAGAATTGATAAATGTTCTCGTTACGGATGTTGTTCAAGAATCCGCGAGAAGAATCGAGAAAATAGCACCGGAGAATATAAAGGATGTGCGAAATGCTCCATATCCGCTAATCGGTTTCTCCGCTGCAACAGAAGACCAACTTCAATATGCGGGAAAATTCTTGTATGAAAATATGTATCGGCATTACAAAGTTATCAGAATGGCAACAAAAGCGAGAATAATTATCGAAGCATTGTTCAAGGAATATTTTGACGAACCCAAACAATTGCCAAAAACATCGCGAAATAGATTAAAAATTGATGGTAAAAAGCAGGTAATTACAGATTACATCGCTGGAATGACAGATAGATATGCGATGATGGAGTATAAGAAACTGTTCGACCCGTATGAAAAACTGTTATAAAATACAATTTGCATTAAAAGGATTCTGTTCTATGATAATAACTGCAAGATAGAGAAAAAACCTCGCTGTTATTTTCTCGCTTGATGGGGGGAATCCAGCAAAAAAAGCGATATTTCATCTTTCCCGTCATAATGGGAAATATGAACAATAACAGATTAGATATTTTGCAAGAGTCATAGTTTTATTCTAACATTGGAGGAACGATGGCAAGGAAAATCGATAGGCACGAATTGAAACAGGACAAATTTGCATCGGATATGGCAAGCATTTATAGATACGCTTCTGATAATCCAACGAAGATACTAATCTGGGTAATAGTTGTCGTGGTTATCGCTGTGGCGGCTATTGGATATTATAGTTATTCGAGAAGTGTAAAAAAAGATGCGCAGCTCAAATTATCGATGGTATATACATTGATGGATAGCGGCAATTATCAAGCAGCAATGGATACACTGCGTTCGATTCTTTCAACATATAGAAACACCAAACAAGGGAAAGTGGCGCAATATCTTATGGGGCATATGTATTACGCATTCGGGCAGCTCGACTCCGCAATGGCGGCATATCACGATTATCTCGTGCTCGAAAATCCCGACAGCGACCTTGCTGCTGCGTCGCTGATGGGTATTGCTGCTTGTTTTGAGGAAAAAAGCCAATACGATAGAGCAATCGATTTCTACTATCAACTTGTAAAGGAGTATCCTAACTATTTCCGCGCGGATGAGGCGTATGCTGCTATGGCACGCTGCTATGATGTGAAAGGCGACATTAAAAAAGCACACGAACTTTATACCGAATTTCTGAAAAAATATCCGAATAGCGCACTGACGAATCGTGTTACTCTTATGCTCGCCAGAATTGAGGCGAAAGTGAACATCCCTACAAAATCGCCAGCGAAAAATACCACTATACAAAAACTACCAGCGGGATAAAAACTCAAATTGGGAAATATATTTTACATCATCGGAGAAGGTTTCTAATCTCGAGGAGTTCGTCTCGAATTTGTTTCAGCAGTTTGAGCAGGTTGTTTGCATCTACTTGTTTTTCAGATACCGTTTCCTTCATCTTTTCTTCATAGACACTCTTACGCATCTGTCGGATTTTGTTCTTTGCGCCTTCGATTGTGTAGCCTTCATCATACAGCAGTTTCTTGATGAGTTGAATCATCTCTATATCTTTTTTCCTGTACGCGCGATTTCCTGCTCTGTTGCGCTTTGGTCGCAGAAACGGGAATTCTGTTTCCCAATATCTCAATATATGCGGTTTAAGTTCGGTAAGTTCGCCTACTTCCGTAATGGAGTAGTATAACTTTTCCCGTGGCTTAATTCTTCTTACCGCTCTCGCAACCATTATTTATCTCCCAAAATTGTTTTTTCTTCACCGGCAAATATCCTTGCAATATTCTGCCTGTGTGTAAATGTGATGAACAAAGCGAGTAAAATACTCATAATTTTCGCCCAAATCTGCACATCGAGCAGGAACGATATTCCCGCAAATGACCACACAGCGTTTAGCGATGCAGCAGATACCCTTTTTGCTATGAGAATGCTTATCGCAAACACCGCAAATGCTATTATCGCCGGTATAGTTGCAATCATAATTGTTGCGCCGAATGCTGTGCTGACACCTTTTCCGCCGCGAAATCCAATCCATACGGGGAAGCAATGCCCGATTACTGCGGATACCGCAGCGATTTCCGCCGCACCATTGGTTTTTAAGAGAACTGCCGCTAAATAAAATGCCAAAATTCCTTTCAGAACATCGAGCGACGCGACTAAAACGCCCACCTTTTTCCCTAATACTCTCGATACATTAGTTGCACCGATCACGCCGCTGCCTTGCTCTCGAACATCCCTGCCCAATTTCAACTTTACAAGCAAATACCCGAATGGTATCGAGCCGATTAAGTATCCCCCTGCAATTGCACCCGGTATTTCAAGAAAATCGCACATATATTCAAAACTCTCCCGACTCGATTATCTCAAATTTTGCAAAACCCGACTTCCAACATTTCCCACGACAGAAATGAAATTATACTTTATCATCTTTCTCGTTTATCTCTGAAAATCAACTTGAACGGCACTCCTTCGAACCCGAATCTTTTTCTAATCTGATTGATGATGTATCTTCTGTATGATGGTGCGATATATTTTGCCATTTTTGCAAAAAATATAAATTCCGGCGGTGATACATCTGCTTGAACAGCATATAGTATATTAGGTCGTCTTCCGTTATGAACCGGCGGTGGATGCTCATTCTGCAAGAATTGCACAAGTTCGTTCAATTTTGCCGTCTGCACACGCTGGTTCATCAGTTCTCCCACCCTGCGAAGAACTTCCATTGTTCGCTGAATACGCATTCCTGTCAACGCAGATGTGAACACAATTGGCACAAACGATAAAAACGGTGCATCGTATCGAATTTTTTCTTCAAATTCTTTGAGCGTTTGCGAACTTTTCCCTTCGATAAGGTCCCATTTGTTCACGGCGATGGTCAGCCCTCTAAACCTATCCATCACGGTTGCAGCGATTCTTTTATCCTGTCTGGTAAAGCCTTCGACAGCATCGATTACAAGCAGCACAACATCGCTCTGTTCGATAGCGAACAATGTTCGCAAACCTGAGAAATACTCTATGTCTTTCCGCTGTTTTTTAAAAAGTCCCGCAGTGTCCACAATTTCATATTCTTTGTCGAAATAGCGAAACCTTGCATTTACTGCATCTCTCGTAGTTCCCGGCTCGTGATGAACTAACGCCACATCTTGACCGAGTAATTTATTGACAAAGGACGATTTTCCCACATTAGGTTTGCCCACAACTGCAATTCTGACAACTTTTTTACTATCCACCTCCACGGTATCGGGCAGTAATTTTACAATTTCATCGAGCAACTCACCCAAACCATATCCATATTTCGCAGAAATTCTTGTTGACTGTCCCAACCCAAATTTTTCTGCCTCTGCACCAGACCAACTGTCTTCTCTGTTATCGACCTTGTTTATGACGACTATCACAGATTTTTCGCTTTTTCGCAGTAAATCGGCTACCACGAAATCATCCGGGTGAACTTCGCTTTCAACTAAAAATATAATAATCGTCGCTTGCTGCATTGCACTTTTCACAAGACGCACAACACCCATTTCGAGTTCATTTTTCGGGTCCGATAGCAGTCCACCTGTATCGACAAGCAAAAAATCTTTCCCATTCCATTGCACCGGTGAAAAATGCCTATCTCTTGTAATTCCTGGCGAATCGTGTATAATCGCCACTCGCCGCTTCAAAATTCTATTGAACAGCGATGATTTCCCAACATTAGGGCGACCTACAATTGCAACTACCGGTAACTTCTTTGGATAAAAAGACATATTACCATAACTCTTTATATTTCAAATGGGTTTGCCATTTCTCTAAACTAATTATAAAAGACCTTCTTCACAATATTATTGTATAATCATTGTGTTTTGGAAAGTCAAGTGTAAATTTTATAAATATTATTAGGAATTTGATATATCATATTATAAGACAAGATGTTATATTGACTAAA
>JALTEE010000229.1 GCA_027007865.1 bacterium | reverse complement strand
ATCTAACTCATTGTGTTTCATAGTGATAGATATTTCCTGTTGCCCCTCATCTGTCCCGACAGGGCGGGACACCTTCTCCCAAAGGGAGAAGGGAATCCTCCTTTCTCCTTGGGGAGAAAGGAGTTAGAGGATAAAGGGGATAAATAAAAACGCATATCAAAGAACTCAAAAATCACCTATTTTGCAGGGTTCATTGCTTAAAGAAAACTCCGCTAACCGATTTTATCGGGAAATGTGTTGGTTTTTGTAAAAATTTTCAAAACAATTCTTGCAAATTCGTATATTTTTGATATTTTTGTTAGATATTTATCGAGGAGGCTATTTATGAATAGGTTGTTTTATTTAGTCGTATTTTTCGCTATCGTTCAAATATCCTTTTGCCAAACCTTTGCCGTGCAAGGTTCCGATGAATACGGAATATCGTTTCGATTTTCTATCGATAATATCGACATCGCTGCAAAGGGCGATTTTTCGACATTGTCAATCGACGATTACGGATACAGCAAGAGAATCGGGACGCCGAAATTGCCCGTGCTCCGCAAATTCATAAGAATCCCGATGGACGGGAATGCGACGGTAAGTGTGGATGTCGATTTAGTCGAGCATCTATCGCTGTCCGCTAGCGGCTATTCGGAAAAGATTTTCCCTCGACAGCGTCCTCGCGAGAAAAATTCGCACCGCGCAGATTTTGTAATCGATGAAAATTGGTATGCCGATTCTTCGCTGGCGATTTCATATAATGAAGCGGTGAAAGTAATTCCCGTCGGCATTATTCGCGGCAGGAGAATCGCGCTTCTCGAAATTTCACCCATCGTGCAATACGAACCGCGAACGGGCGATGTTGAATATATTTCCGATGCATCGGTTAGAGTGTCGTTCGACACTCCGTTGGAGCAGGTCGATGAGCGATTTCATTCTGCGGTTTTCGACCAGCTGCTCGCTCGTGTGCTCCCCGTTATGACGGATATTCCGCCGTCGCCCGAACCGCCGATTGTGTATTGGGTCATATATGGCGATGATTTTTCGGATGATATAGCGCCGCTGCTCGATTGGAAAAGCCAGATGGGCTACGATGTTATCGCCACGCCTATTTCCGAAATTGGAGCAACTGTCGATGACATAAAGGATACGGTTCAATCTGCCTACGACGGCTGGGAGCATCCGCCGGATTTCGTGCTTCTCGTAGGCGATGTCGAGCAAATTCCTGCGGAGGATATTCCTTACGGCTGGTGGGGTTCGCATCCATCGGATTTATACTATTTCACGACCGATGGCGACGACTTTTTGCCCGATATTTTACACGGTAGATTTCCCTGCGCAACGGGGGAGCAAGTTCGAGCGCTTGTGCAAAAAACGATAGAGCACGAAAAATATTTGATGACGGATACCGATTATCTCGAAACTCCGCTGTTTATCGCCTGCGGCACCGATGGCGATTACGAACTCGCAGAAAGCACGCACAGATATGTATTTCAGACTTGGACAACTCCGCCCGAATTTCAGCCGGAATCGCTGTGGGCTTACGACGGCGCAACGGCAAGCGATGTTATATCTGCGATAAATGCAGGAACATTCATTATCGATTATTCGGGACACGGTTCCGAAACAGGATGGGCTAATCCCGGCGTGTCGTCGTCCGATATTCCGACTCTAACGAACAGCGGGATGTATCCGCTCGTAATCAGCAATGCTTGTCTGACGGCTAAATATGATGAGCCGGAATGTTTTGGCGAAGCGTGGGTTCGTGCAGCGGACAAAGGCGCTGTTACATTCATCGGCGGGAGCAATTCCACTCTTTGGGACGAGGACGATATCCTCGAACGGCGCTGGTTCGACGCTGTTTTTGTAGATAGTTTTACTTCTGTCTCCGGTGCGCTGTATAAGGCGAAACTGGAACTTATGCTCTACGGCACATCATCGGATACATACTATTTCCAAATATATCAAGATTTTGGCGACCCGTCGCTGGCGCTATATTGGGGAGATTTGACCGCTATCGATGTCGATTTGAGCGAATGGTCGGGCTATCTGCCGCTCGGCGAAGATTATTACGATATTTCTACATCGGAGGACAACGCATTGGTTGCTCTTTGGCGCGACGGCGAAAAAATCGGCGCCGCACTTTCGACCGGTGGAATCGCTCATATCGTTCCGGATACATCATTTGCCGAGCCGGGCTCTGCCTATGTAGTAGCAACGAAAGCGAATTTCTTTCAGCCATTCATTCGACTCGTTCCGAACGAATTTTTATGCACTGCGGAATACTCGCCGGATAGTCTTCAAGTCGGCATCGACAACACATTTGAAATCACGATAACCGGTGCGGACACTTCGCCGTATGTCGATGCACTCGTGAAAATAGCGGGCTACGGCGTCGCCGAAAGCACATTTACCGATGCGTCCGGATATGCGTCGATGACGATAAATCCACCGTATGAGGGAATTCTCGAACTAACTGTTCAGGACAGCACCGGGAGAAGAGTTTTGAGAAAAGACATACCTTGCTACGGTGCATTGCCGTGGGCAATTACCGCTCGAACAGCGGGAGTTTCACTCATTTTGCTCGACGATACGCTCGCCGTCGGATTTTCGGGAAATTTGAACTATCATCTCTCCGCATCCGATTTTATATGTTATGTTTCCGGCGGCGGATTGCCCGACGATACAATCACGGTGAGTGATGACAGTATAGCGCTCACTTTCGAGCCGACTGCGGAAACACCGATTGCAATAACTTTCGCAAAAGCGGGATACTTGATACTTTCAGATACGATTCCTGTCGTCATTGCGAGAGGCCCATTCTGCGGGACGGTCGTCGATACAGTTGGCGCAGCAATATCGGTTCGTCCTTACATTACACTGCTCGATGGAGATGATACGATTTCTACTGTTCGAGCGGAATTGGACGGTTCCTTCTCCATTCCTGGAACATTTTTGTGCGATAGTTATACGGTGAACCTTTCCGGCTTCGGCTACTACGACACTTCATACACATTTCTACTCACAACCCGCGGCGGATATGAATTTACTATGACCCCGACACCGTCGAGCGCTATAACAATAAATGTCAGAGACGATGAAAGCAACCCGTTGACCGCCGAAATGTATCTCGTAGATTCCCTATCTGGTGAAATTGTTTCTGCTGGAGAAATGGTTGCGCCGGGACAATATTCGCTCGGCAATCAGCCATACCGTGAATATAATCTTATAGTTCGCAGCAGAGGATATAAACCGCAGAGATTGTCATTTTACGCTACAGGAGCAATAATAACAATCGATGTAACTATGCCGGCAAACCTCGCAGATATTCTCATCATCGATGTATCCAGCGATGGCGTTTCGCCCGCACAGATACAAAGCGACCTCGAAGATGCGGGATTCTCGACACAGATAGTAACGACATTCCCCGATAGCTCGGAGATGTGGGATTATAATATGGTAATATACTCTGCGGGAACGAATTCGTTTTCAGCAACATCTTCGATTCTCGATGCGCTCTATCAATTTCACAAATCCGGCGGAAGAATCGCATTCGAGGGCGGAGAAGTAGCATATCAGGTCATCGAGGACGGTGGATTTTTGCCGATTTATACGACAGGATTGCTTCATTTGAGTTCATACCTGTCCGACGACCCGCACGATGCAGGACTCATTAGTGCACCGCTTTTCAGAGACAGTTTGATATATTCATATCCAGCGTTTCTCGATGAAAATATCGCCACGGAGCATGTATCGTTCTACGACTATGAAAAGTTCGATGTCGTAACGCCTGCGGAAGATGCCCAGTTTTTCTATACCACAGTCGATGATACCACACAAGGTTGCATTGTGCTATTCAAAGATTCGGAAAGGCGCGGCTTTGCCCGAAGCGCATTCTGCGGGTTTTCATATACCGAAGCACTCACCGATGCCGATGACGCAGCGGATTTGATGAAAAATATATGCGAATCACTTCTGCCACCGAATCCCGATGCGGGCGTCGTTTTCGGAAATGTTACACTCGCAGGCGGATTCATCGGTTCAAATGTCGAAATCGATGCAGACGGAATCGTTCCAGCAGTCGATTCCACAAATAGCGATGGCAGATTTGCGATGGCATTAAAGCCGGGCGATTATTCACTGACATTTCATCGCACCGATTATCGCGACACGAGCGTTTCAGTAACAATCGACCCGGAAAATACGGTGCGAATGGATATGATACTGACGCCGCTCGGAGTTGTCCACGAGCGCAAACCGAATATACCGTTTATTGGAAATCCCGTGCCAAATCCGTTCAACAGTTCGGTTTCCATTGAATATACAAATCCCGCAGGCGATGCCGTTATTGCTGAAGTGCGCGATATACTCGGCAAGATTGTTTTTTCGCAGAATTTGAAAAACGAGCGGACGGGAACATTTATCTGGCGCCCCGATGAAAGCACATCGGGAATATATTTTGTAAAAATTTCAGTCGGTAATTTTAGTGCGATAAAAAAAGTTGCTTATATAAGGTAGGAACAATGTTACTTTCAATGCTCGAACCCGGCGATGTCGGCGAGATAACCGATGTATTGGGCAGCGGCGAGATACGACAGCGATTGTTGGACATCGGGTTTTTGCCGGGTAGAACGGTCTTAGTCATTCGCTATGCGCCGCTCGGCGACCCGATAGAAGTCGAAGTTATGGGAACTCGCGTATCACTCAGACAAAACGAGGCGGCGCTCATAAAAATTCGAGGTGGAAAAGGGAATAGAAGAAGAAAACGAAGACGATGGCTGAGATTTATTTAGTTGTGAATTGTGAGTTTTTAGTTTTGAGTTGTCCAACTCACCTGGTGTTATAATTTCGATGTTGTAGTTGTGCGGGAAAAATTTTTAAGGATAGAATAATTCGATGAAAAAATAAATGAAGTAGGAGGACAAGAATGCTCGACGATGAAAAAATCTATGACAAGCATGACCCGGGCGATATTCATTCGCTGCTGTTCGATTTTCACAAGCAATTTTCGATAGGGCAGGAAATTGCAGAGACATCCGATTTCAATTTAATCGACCCGTCAGAAGTTCGTCAGGTTGTCGTCGCGGGAATGGGCGGTTCTGCTATCGGTGCAGATTTGCTGCGATGCTATGCGCTGTATGAAATGAAAGTCCCGCTTATTGTAAATCGAGATTATCTCATTCCTGGCTTCGTGGATAAAAACACGCTCGTTATTTTATCGTCGTATTCTGGCAACACAGAGGAAATGCTCACATCGCTTGAAGCGGCGCGGTTTCTCGGTGCACAGTTATTCGCGATAACGAGTGATGGGCAACTCTCCGATTTCGCACAGGATTTAACATTCGGCTATATCGAAATTCCGCAGGGTCTTCCGCCACGAGCGGCGCTGGGATATTCATTCATTCCACTTACTACTTTGTGCGAATTGTGGGGGTTTATTCCAGACCAGCACAAAGCAATCGAAAGCACACAGTATGCACTTCACAAAGGAGCGGAAAAACTGGCGAAAGATGTTCCCACAGACGAAAATGCCGCAAAGAAACTCGCTCAAAAGTTGCACGGAAAGCTGCCGATAATTTATTCGTCGCCGCGACTGGAAGCGGTTGCGACACGCTTCCGCGGACAAATTAGCGAAAATGCAAAAGCGCTGGCGTATTCATCTGTCCTGCCCGAAATGAACCACAACGAATTGGTCGGATGGAAAAATATTTACGAACTCGGGAAATATATTCAGCCGATTTTCCTCGAAGATTCCGAAGATTACCCGCGCAATAAGTTCAGGATGAATTTTGTCGCAGATGTGATGCGCGAACTCGGCGTCGAGCCGATTTTCCTGCGTCCACCGCAGAAAGATGCACCGTTTATGACGCGGATGTTCGAGTTAATTCAACTCGGAGATTTCGCAAGTTACTATCTGGCAATGTTAAATGAGCAAGACCCGAAACCTGTTCATATAATCGATAAATTGAAGGCGGCGCTGTCGCAGTTCGAGGGATGATGCGGTAGATTCAAAATCATCGTTTTCTTGTAATCGGCATTCTACGCTCTTTTCCAAATGCGCGGGTAGTAATCTTTATTCCGGGCGGCGCTTGTCGACGTTTGTATTCCGCTCTATCCACCATTCCGACGATTTTCTTTACGGTTTCTTCATCGAAATTGCTTCGTTCAAGAATTTCTTTCGCCGACATTTCTTCGCCGATGTATAGTTCGAGGATTGCATCGAGGATTTCATAAGGCGGCAGCGAGTCCGTGTCCAATTGATTTTCGCGAAGTTCCGCTGTCGGCGGTCGCTCGATGATGCTATTCGGAATGATTTCTTTTCCCGCCGATTTGTTCTTCCATCTTGCGAGTTCCCAGACGAGCGTTTTCGGCACATCCTTTATGACAGCGAATCCGCCGACCATATCACCGTATAATGTCGCATAACCGACGCTCATTTCACTTTTGTTTCCCGTGGCAAGAACGAGATGACCAAACTTGTTGGATAGCGCCATTAAAATGTTTCCGCGAATGCGCGACTGGATATTCTCTTCGGTGATGTCGAATTTTTTACCTGCGAAATGTGGATTAAGATGCTCGATATATCCTTCGAACAGCGGCTCGATTTCGATTACCTTAAAATCTATTCCGAGATTTTTGGAAAATTTCTGTGCATCGGAAAAACTCTGCTCCGCAGTGAATTTCGTCGGCATAAATACAGAATGGACATTTTTGGAACCCACGGCATCGGCAGCAATTGTCGCGACGAGCGTCGAATCGATTCCGCCCGATAATCCGAGAACTACGCTTTTGAAACCATTTTTGCGGGCATAATCCGAAAGTCCAGTTACAAGCGCCTGCCAAATTTCTTCCATCGGTTCGAGATGTTTTTCGAGCACTATTTCGATTTCGTCCTTCTTATGCGCTTGAACGAATGGGACTTCTACGACATCCAATGGGATTTCTTGAAATATGTTGCGCTCGCGCCGTCTCGGGTCGTGCAGCCTTTTGCGGAATACATCTTCGGTGTCGAAATCCACGAGTAGCAGTTGTTCGCGGAATGCGCTGGCACGGACTACAATTTTGCCTCGAGAATCCGCGGCAAATGATTGCCCATCGAAAACGAGTTCGTCCTGTCCGCCAATGGAGTTAAGATATGCAATCGGCACGATATTATCCGATGCGCGAGATGAAATCATACTTTCTCTGTGCGCCTGTTTTCCAATCGAATATGGCGACGCATTTATATTGAATATAATCTCCGCATCGCCGTAAAGTGCCTGCGCAGCGGTCGGTCCCTCGGACTGCCAGATGTCTTCACAGATGTTCACACCGAAGCGAAATGCTGGCGTGTCATACACGGGAATGCGTTCCCCCTGCGAAAAATATCGCTTCTCATCGAAAACGCCGTAGTTGGGGAGAAAAATTTTACGGTATGTATCCCAGATTCTACCGTTGTAAATGATTGCAGCGGAATTATATGTATCGTCATCTCGCTCGGGGAAACCGACTATTGTTATTATTGGCAATCTCGCCGTTTGGCGCGCAATTTCGTCGATTGCTGTGCCGGCTGCGTCGAGAAAGCCAACTCGAAGAAGTAAATCTTCCGGAGGATAGCCACAAATAGCAAGTTCGGGAAAAAGAACGATGTCAGCACCCTCTGCCGCTCCCATCTTTGAATATTCGACTATTTTGGAAACATTCCCCTCGAAATCGCCGACGATGGTGTTGATTTGCGCAAGTCCGACTCTTATACGGCGCACCGAATCCTCCTTGAAAATACAAATTAAATCTATTAAAAATTCCGAATGAAGCAAAGAAAAAATTCGATTGAAAAATTGTTATTTTAGGGCAATCCCGCAGCGAGACGCTGCGGTTATCATTTTTTTACTACGGTTATCATTTTTGCTGGGTTATCATTTTTTACTGATTTATCATTTTTTTTATTGATAAATCGAGCGTCTCGCTCGATAAAACAT
>JALTEE010000228.1 GCA_027007865.1 bacterium | reverse complement strand
TTTTAAAGGGAGGTTATTTATGAAATCGCTCGACGACACAATCGTTTCCCGCGCAATAATCGAAAAGTTTTTCGAGCGCCTTAAAAATAATCTTCGAGTGGATGTAGCGATTTGTGGAGGCGGTCCCGCAGGAATGATTGCCGCATATTATCTCGCAAACTTCGGGCATAAAGTCGCTATATTCGAGCGGAAACTATCTGTCGGTGGCGGTATGTGGGGCGGTGGAATGATGTTCAACTTTATAGTAATTCAAGAAGGTGCTGTGCCATTGCTGCAAGAAATAGGCATAGAACCCGAAGCGTATTCCGAAGAGGGATATTTCACTGCTTGTTCCGTCAGGACGATGACGACGCTCACGGCAAAAGCAACCGAAGCGGGCGCAACTATTTTCAATGCGATGACCGTCGAAGATGTCGTTTGGGATGGCGAAAAAGTCGGCGGCGTAGTCGTAAATTGGAGCGCAGCGCAGGTCGCAGGATTGCACATCGACCCGCTCACGATAAATGCAAAGTATGTAATTGATGCTACAGGACACGAAACCGATGTGTTAAAAACCCTCGTGAGAAAAAATGGTGTGAAATTGAATACGCCCACGGGAAACATCGCCGGTGAACAATCTATGTTTGCACTCTCAGGCGAAACAGATGTCGTGAAAAACACAGGGGAAGTATATCCCGGAATGTTCGTCGCAGGAATGGCGGCAAATGCTGCATTCGGCGGACATAGAATGGGGCCGATATTCGGCGGAATGCTGCTATCGGGTAAAAAAGCAGCGGAAATAATCCATAACTTGCTGTCTGAATAGTGCACTAAATAATTTTCAAATAGTTTCGTTACTTATGTTTTCATACACATCGGGTCTGAATATTTTTAAAAATTCCCATACTTTTTCGATTTCGAGATGTGTGTCGAAGCAAGGACCATTAGGGCGTGATAGAAGAATTCCATATACGGGTATCGGATATACATCGACCATTCCTTCTGCCATATCTCTGGGGCAAGCAACTGCGAGAATGATTGTCGGTCGCGCTTCGACTACGACTCTGCGAGCAATTGTTCCGCCAGTAGCGACATAGACCGATACTCCTGCTTGCCCGTGCAAATCGACAAGTTTCCCGAGTGGGCATTTGTTGCATTTTCGGCAGTTTTCTATCGACCAGGTGACTTTCCATGGGCATTTGTGCCATTGAATACAGTGGGGGAGGAGTATCAGTAGACTTTTTGTCGAAAATCTGTTTTTTACCGCTTGCGCCCAGAACAGCGCATTCGAGACAGCGACGAAACTTTCACGCAATTTATCTTTGTCCAATTTAAAAAGGCTTGTGCCGAGCAGATATACCACAGGCGGCAGGATGCGCATCGTGATTTGTGTTTTGCCGTGTGGATACAGCAAATCGAGTCCGGTGAGCGATGTCAATGTAATCAGCAGCAATCCACCACCGAGAATAATTAGCGCAAATGCGAAAAAGAACGCTACAATATGCGTAAAAGTTGCAGAGATTTGGAAGAGCCTCGGCTCCGCAAGGTAGAACATTATTCCAAAAAATAGAGCGAGTATTGTAAAAGCCAGCCACGATATTATTAGAAAAGGCGCTTTCCCCCAAACATTTTCTTCATTTCCAACATTGTCGGAAGAATCGGTTGCAGTTGCAGCAGCAGACACAGCCGATATTTCGTTCGAGTTCTTATCCATCTCGCTTTACATTGTTATCGATTGATATTGCATCTCGTTTTTTAATATGAAATATTCTGCGAAATGTCTTTTTCAAAAGGCTTTTAGCGAGTTGAACGCCTTTCGGACCTGCGAGCAACAACCCCATTCCTGCCATCCCCCAGGTTATAGCATAGATTATCGTTGCAGTAATCATATATTTGGGATTGTTATATTTTGCCGAAAGATATCCGCCGAACATGAATCCGACCCAGCCGAGCGGCGGATTCACAATCAAAAGAACAACGCCCGACCAAAACGCTGTCTTACTTGCTCGTATCTTTGCAAAAAATTTCTTCATATCGTTCACCGATTTCATTTAAAAATGTCTCGAATATTTTTACGAGTTTTCGAGATGCCTTTTCCGCTGCGGATAGCACTTCTTCGTGGTTCGACGATGTTCCTGCGCGGTTCGTTACAATCGATATTCCCGCGCATTTTATCCCGTTGTGATTTGCTGCAAATACTTCGGGCACAATAGACATCCCGATAACCGTTGCGCCTATTCTGCGGAACATTTCTATTTCCGCGGGGGTTTCATAGGTGGGTCCCGTAACGGAACAATATGTTCCACCGTTATATATATAACATCCTGCTTTCTCGGTGGATAGCATTATCATTTCAACTAAAATCTTATGAAATGGAATATATTTGTTGTTATTC
>JALTEE010000227.1 GCA_027007865.1 bacterium | reverse complement strand
CCGTTAACCCAATTTAAGGAGGTCTCCTATGAGACGCGGTGTGTTGCTTGTTCTATTGATAGTGCTGTTTTTTGCGGTGTCCTTCGCGCAGGTTCCGCGCGAAATATCATTTCAGGGAAAACTCGCCGGTGTAACATCGCCCGTTAACCTGACATTCAAAATCTTCGATGCTGCGACAGGTGGGACTGAATTGTGGAGTGAAGACCATTTCGGAACAGTATTGGACGGAGATGGATTGTTCAATGTTATTCTTGGGCAAACTACGCCGATAGATACTCTAAAGTTCGGCAGAGACTATTGGATTGAACTTTGGGTCGCTGGCGCTCCATTGGGGACGAGGTATAAACTCACCGCCGATGCCTATTCTTTCCGCGCCATTTACGCCGATACAGTCGGCTGGGGCGGAATAAAAGATATGCCCGCTGGTTTCGCTGATGGTGTGGATAACGAAGGAGCAAGTTTGCCCTCTGGTTCATCTGGGCAGACAATTTACCATAATGGAACCGATTGGGTCGCAACATCGAATCTATATAATAATGGCACGAATGTCGGCATCGGAACGACAAGCCCAAGTTATAGACTTGGGATATCTACATCCGCTAGTGGTTATAATGGAATTACTGTTAAAAACACCAACTCGAATGGTTCAGGAGAAGTTTTTATATCGAATAATGATGGTGCAGATTTTGCCTTAGGATTATCGGGTAGTGCTTTCAGTTCCGGAGCAGGAGTAGCGTATTGTTTAGCGGAAAGAAATTTGGGCACTTTAAACGCTGTTGCTTATGGAGCTTACAATGGTTCGGTTCCTATAGAATTTTTAGAAAATGGCTCTGAGGTAGCAAGAATAGATGCTAGTGGTAATGTCGGCATCGGAACAACAAGCCCGGCAGCCAGTTTTCATGTATATAATAACGCACTCATCAGAGGCGCAAATGGCGGGCTTTTTATTAACCCGGATGTCGATAATGTTTCTCTACTATACAGTGAGAGCGGTGGCTCCTTCACTAATATGAGACTCTACTGGGGAAAAACCTATTTCAATGGCGATGTTGGCATCGGGACGACAAGCCCGTCGTATATGCTCGATGTTAATGGAAATACCAGAACAACCGCCCTGACAGTGGAAAGCGGTCAGTCCATTCTTACGCTTAGACGAAATAATTTCCCGAATATAAGCGTTGTAAAATTTGATAATTCGGATGTGGGTGGCGCTGAGATAGATTTTGGTTGTTGGAATAGCGATACAAGTTCTCTCCGGATGGATATAGGTTCTCCATACAATGCGACGAGATTCATCTTTAATATGGTGACCGGCAAAATGGGTATCGGGACAACGGAACCAACATCAAATCTGGATATAAATGGCGACGACGGATATAGCCAATTGCGTTTGAGAACATCTTACACTCCCACTGGGACATCCGACCCAAATGGAAATGTGGGCGATGTGAATTGGGATGATAATTACATTTACATTAAGACAAGTGCGGGCTGGAAAAGAGCGGCATTAAGCACTTGGTGAACCTAAATAGGAGAATAATAATGCGATATTTGATTGTATTAATTTCTATTTCCATTTCACTGCTTTTCGCTCAAACGATGACTTGGTGGGTCGTCGATAATGGCGGAGGAATGCAAAATTTCGGCAGTGGCGATACGATTTGGGCATCTATCGGGCAAACTGCTATAGGCGAATCGAACACAGGCTCGACATATCTTGGTGCTGGCTATCTCTATATTGAAAACACAACTCTGAAACTATTAGAAAATAAGCAAGTCCCGAAAAATTTTGCCATCGTATCGATTCATCCGAACCCATTCAACTCGTCGTGCGCAATAGAATTTGATGTTCCCGAAAAATGCGATGTCGCAATCGAATTATACGATATACAGGGCAAAAACATAGGTGAACGGGAATTCGGATATTTACAAGCCGCCAAATATCGAATGAGATGGAACGCAGAAAATCTGCCATCAGGCACCTATTTCGTCAGATTGAATGCTGGCAATCGGACAATCACTAAGCGCGCCGTCTTGCTCAAATAGCGCACTGACGATGCGAGTTAGCGACTCGACGAAAGGAAATAGTCAGATGACGGAAAGATTCCCACACATGATGGGGGAAAATCCGTCATCTGACTGAAAAAGTCCGCCAAATGACGGAGTAGCACGGTTTTATGGCGGTGCGAAATAGTCGAATAACGATAACGAACCCCCTTTAAAAAATTTCCCTCTCGATGTCGTTATCTTTTTTCATCTGTTTCGACCTTAATTCTCTCGATAAATTTTTCGACATTCATCGCGCCCAAATCTCCTTCGAGATGCCTGCGAACCGAGACATTTTGCGTTTCCTCTTCTTTTTCGCCGAGTATTAGCATATAC
>JALTEE010000226.1 GCA_027007865.1 bacterium | reverse complement strand
CAAATAGAATATGAAACCGATTGTAAAAAAAGGCATTTTGCTCGGTAGAACGAGATTTAAGGAAAGTTCGCTTATTATTCGAGTTTTATCGGAAGACGGCTCGCTGGTTTCTCTGATGTTCAAAGGCGCACTTCGGAGAAAATCCGGCATTGCTGCTCGAATAAAACCATTTGCGCTTCTTGAATTCGTGTATTATCATAAGCGGGAAAGGTCGATACAGACAGCATCCGAAGTGAGCGTTGTCGAAGATTTCTCGGAAAATATCGGCGGTTATAATTCACAGGTTAGAGCAGCAAAATATATTAAGAAAGCGGCATCTCTTTTGCAACCGGAACAATCTAACCCTGAAATTTTCGATATTGTTCTTGCTCTGCTGCGTGAATGGGAAAAAATTTCTTCGCTGCCCGAAAATCTTCTCTGGTCGGCATTTTTATTGAAGATAATGACATTTGCAGGTTTTGCACCGACCATATTTCAATGTGCGCTTTGTAATGGGAAAATCGATGAACGGAATGGCGCAGCATTTTCACCATCCGCAGGCGGATTGATATGTTCTTCCTGTCCGAATCCGAACGATGCGATTCCTTTCACCGCAGAGATGGTCAAATCATCGCAGTTTCTTATATCGAATTCATTCGATAAATTATTTCAAATCGACATTTCAGCAAACGCGATGAATAAATTGGCCATTTCTTTCGAGCGGTTCTGGGCATTTCATATTGGTGAAGATAAAAAACAACGAAAAAATAACCATTAGTATTGACTTTGATGCTTTTTTTGATATTATAAATGAATATGAGTTATTAAATTAAATTGGAATGTCAAACTCAAATGCGATATTTCTTTATAATAATAGTTATGAACATATTGTTTTCATTATGCAATGCAAATGAGTGGCGTATCAGGCTCGGTGTAGAAAATTCCGACCGCTCATATATTGACCCTTATAATGATTTTGGCGTGTCTTTCGATGCAAACGACGGATATGGGTTCGAAGATTTTATAAATATATTTTCTCCAGAAACACATTACATCGACCTGTATTTTCCGCACGACGACACAGACCGAGTCGGTTATTGGGAGCCGCCGCACGATGGAAAATATTCTATCGATATACGAAATGATTCTACGATTGTGCACAACTTCTATTTCGATGTATTTTGCAATTCGACACACACAGAAAATGTCGCTGTATATTGGGTGGAACAAGATTCTGTTCCTCCGAGTTATCGAATAGAAATTTCACCGCTTCACGAGGAAAGCGTGAATATTTTTGTTCAAGATACGATATGGAAAGTGCTTCTGCCTGGTGTTCATTACTTTCTTGCATACACGAAAAAAGGAGCGTATGAAAAAATAACAATTTCACCAAACCCGATATTTTTACGGATTGGTGAATATATATTTCCATCTGTGTATCTGATGGGCGATGAAGACACGCTGCGATTAGAAAATCCGCAGTGGAACATCGACGGCGAGGCGGCGACGCTCGATGACGGGATATTGACGGGTATAGAAGAAGGGACTTCTCATATTATCGCTTGTTTCAGAGGCTGGTGCGATACGGTTTCTGTCTTTGTGGCGGGAACAGGCGTTCCGATTCAGATACATCTCGAGCCGGGCTGGAATCTCGTATCTATTCCTGTGATGCCTGCCACAACAGATGCGGAAGCAATTTTCGGCGACATCGGTGAAAATATATTCGGTTTTGATGGAGAAACACAAGCATATCAAAGAATTGAAAACATTTCACAGGGCGAAGGATTTTTTATATTTTCGATGTTCGATACGGTTTTCTCGATTGCGGGAGAGCCTGTTCTCGGTATTTCTGCGGAATTGTCGCCGGGTTGGCATATTATAGGCTGTCCGATGTTATATGTGCCGACGAGTTCGATAACATCGTATCCTGCTCGCTCATTTTTGCCGGAGATATATGGTTTCGATGGCACAAACTATTTTAGAACGGACACTTTGTCGCCAGGGAGAGGATATTGGCTATTTCAAATTTTCGATAGCGAAGTTAACATTCATCCATAGGAGGATTAAGATGAAACGGGGATTTTTATTTTTAATTTTACTAATGCTATCTTTCGCTGGTTTTGTATTCGCTGCTATTTACAGCGAAGATTTCAACGACCTGATATACTGCGATATGGCGAAAACGACAGGCGGCTGGGATGTTGTCGATTCCTTCGAGACAGTTTCGAGGAAGCCGCCGACAGAAGCATCGTGGGGAAACGCTACCGGGCAGACACAGAAATGCGATGTCAGCGGAGATTATATATATGCCGCAGACAACGACGGTCTTGCAAAGTTCAGTATTAGCGGTGGCACTCAAACCGACCATATTACATTATCTGCAGGGAATTCGATAGATATTGCCATTTCTGGTGGATACGGTTTCGTTCCATCGACAGGCGCGTTCTATTCGGTAAAATTATCCGATATGACTTCGACGGATACTTTAAGCACTCGTTCCTACTATGGTGTCGCTATAAAAGGCGATTCCGCCTATGTCGGCTGCGGCTCGGATGGTCTCGCTCGAATAGATATAAGCGACCCAACGAGTATGGCGGAAGATGAAATTGTTTCTTGGACAAGTTGCGATGCAAGAGGTGTGGCTATATACCAGAACGGAGCGAATAGTTATGCAATCGTCGCCGATAGAACCAACGGCATCGATGTTGTGAACATTACTGGGGCACTTTCCAACGACCATACCACATCTCTCGGCGAAGGAGGATTATATGTTGCTGTCAGAGGGACACTCGCTGTGCTTGCTGCTGGGGATAGCATATATGTCCTCGGACTTGGAAATGCCGGGTCGGCTTCCGATTTAATTGTTCATTCGAGGATAAAAGCCCGCGATTTCGCTTCTGACGCCGATTTCATAAACGACACAATATTTATTGTTGCCGACGGCACCTATGGAATGGATATTTTTCGCATCGGTGGAAGCGATGTCGGCAAAGTGTATCTGCTCTGTGATGCCGATTTAAATGGCTCCGGCGTATCAGCGATGGGTGCAACTTACGGCGTCTTGAACAATTACGCTTTTGTCTGCGATAGTGCAGGAGTTCAAATACTGCAATTTGGTGGCGGTGGAGTTCAGCCTGCATCGGATTGGGCGGACACTTTGACAGAAGCGCGAGGTTGGCCATCCGGAGAAGCGCTTGTTATTCAATATGCAAACGGCTATCTATATGCCAGCAACCAGACTTATGGACTCGTCTCTGTGGATGTCAGCGACCCGACAGATATGTCTGTTGTCGGCAGTCTGACGAATTACAGCGGCAGTCCTTTGGTTCCCGCTCTCGGTTCCGCATTGCGAAACGATACATTATTCCTGTGTTGCGCAAACAGAAGTGCAGCAAACTTCTTCGAAATTGATGTATCCGACCCCAATGCTATGTCGGTTCTCAGTGCTACTCTTATATCCGCTTCTGTGAACGATGTCGATGTATCGGGGAATTATATATACATTGCCTGCGGCGATTCTGTGCGAGAATTAAATTTAGATTTAACAGCTACAGGCAACCATTATGGTATGACATATCCTTTCGGTTCAATTCTCGTCGATGGAAGTTATGTCTATGTCGATAATGAGGACGATGGTGTGAGAAAATTGAATGCATCGGATTTAACTCTTGTGAGCACATATAATACAGCGGGACATCCCTGGGGATTAGCGAAAATAGCAGATACTCTTTATATCGCCGATAAAGAAGGTGGGCTTTATAAAATTAATGCATCGGATATGTCTACGGTATATTGGACTACGACAACGGCGACACTCGGCGGAGAGCCTGTGAGCGCTTGCATATTCGGAGATTATGTAGCGGTCGGTCTGCTCGAAGGCGATGTTTCAGGAGACGATGTAAAGTTAATCGATGGGAGCGATGGTTCCCTGAAATATGATTCTCCAACAGGAGCCTATATCGGCGAAGACATAGTAGCCGCAGGAAATTTTCTATTCATTGCAGATTATATGTATGGAATAAAATCCTGGCAGATGAGCAACGCACAAATCGATACATTAAATGCAAATACTCATATTCAATCTAAACTAATAAATGGTGGCAGCTCCTTTCAATATCTGCATTGGCATGCGGCAGAGTCTTTCGACAGCGACCAGCCCGATACAGCAACATACTACATGGTATATTACAAAACAGCGGGTGGGAGGGATTCGATAAAGATATATGATAATAGCAATGACCCGCCGGATGACGCAAGCGGGGATCGAACATATTTCAATCTTGATGATTCATACGATAATTTATTTTGGTTCGGCGATATTGTCGAAAGCAATACTTCACCTTCGTCGTCCGCTGATACAATATATTCGGTGGATACAGTCGAAATCGAATATAAAGCAGCTGTGGTGCTGCTGCGAAGAACGGCATCGGTGGATGTTTTAATCGATGGCGTTATAAATGAATTATCGATTGTTTTCGATGAAGGCGCTTCGCTCGGAGTCGATTCGCTCGATGTTCTGTCTGCCCCCGGCGACCACGCTCACTGGTTACTCAATGGAGTTTCATATCGCACGATAAGTCTTCCTCACAATGAAATCCCCGCAGGATTGCAATTAGTTCTCGACAGCGACGGCGAGATTTCCAATTTGAACCTCAATAATTCCACGATAATCGTCAGAGGAGAACAAATATATATAGGGATGGCGCTTTCTGCCGGAACGAACGAAATTTTTACATCCGCGGCACCCTCTGTGAGAAATGTCTATCGAACAAAGGCCGGCTGGAATTTGATTTCACTCCCGGGCACAGCACCAGTGACATCGACAGAATTGGGCTTCGAGAATATCTATCGATACGACCCGCTGGAGAGTTCCTATGTTTCCACCGATTTGCTGCTACCGGGTAAAGGCTATTTCTGCCTTGCCGATGAAGGAGTTTCGTTTTATGACGGCAACCCGCTATCGAAATTGTCTATTCCGCTCGATGTGGGCTGGAATCTTATCGGCGGAACATCGGAAAACATTTCGCTGGGGATGATACACACGAACCCGCCAGATGCAATCCTGCGATACTGCATATATTCTATGCTTCCGGGAACATATTCGTATTTCCTCGCCGATGAAATCGTTCCTAAATACGGATACTGGGTATTTGCATTCGAGCCGTGCACATTGTTTGTCGAACCCGAAGGCGAAACATTTTACAAGCCAAAAAACACTGAAAATCCATTTATAATCCCACTGCGAATTAGAAGCGATACATTTCAAAATATGCTGTATCTCGGCATTGCAAAGAATGCGACATCTAAATTCGACTATGGAATGGATGTTCCGCTGCTGCCGCAGATGCCCCAAACTCCTACACTCGCATATTTCACATATAACGGTTCGTCCGGGAAACTTTCCACAGATGTTCGTTCCGCCGATGCGCAGTGGAATTTGCGAATCATCGAACCTGCGCAATTAACTGTTCTTGGCGATTATAGAATGGGCGAAATTTCTATCTGTGATGGCGAAAACAGCATATCCGTATCCGGCGGAGAAACCGTATCGCTTCAACCCGGAAATTATAAATTGTTCTATAACGAAAGCGATGGTGCGAGTTTGCCTCGGCAGACGGCGCTCGAAAAGATGTATCCGAATCCGTTCAATTCAGCAGTGCAAATTTCCGTCCAACTCGCCGAAGATGATGGCGAAATACAGATATTGGATTTATCGGGTCGTGTGATTAAATCGTTTGCTTTATCAGGTGTGGGATTTCACAAAATCGTTTGGAATGCAAGAGCGCAGGATGGCACAGAAATAGCGTCCGGAATGTATTTTGTGAGATTAAAGAGCGGAAAAGATTCTATCCGATATGGAAAGATACTGCTGGTGCGATAAGCCTTCGTGTTAAGCGATTTCGCTCCACCAAAAACCGTCAGGTTCGCGCTGATTTAAGCGACAACAAGGAGCGATATTGACGAGCCGCGAAGCGTGGAATCACCCGAAGGGTGTCAAGCGGAAGGCTTGTTTGCATAATCGAATTGTCTCCGCCACGGGATGTTTGGATGCGCATCGTCGATGATTTTCTCTCCTAATAGTTCGACTGATTTTGCATCGACATCGAACGGATTATATCCTGCGAGAAATCCGATGTCTTCCGCAATCACAGGATTTTCGCCGGGCAAACAATCGCATTCCTTCGTGATTTTAAGCAGCGCATTTATTATGAGTGTCTTGCGAGAGATTATTTTCCATATCGCTGCTGCGGTTTCGACGAGTTTTTCCTGAAATACGGTTTTATCGGTGTTCCAAAGGATTTTCAGCGCTATTTGCGGGCAGAGAGCGATACATTCACCGCAGCTGATGCATTTTTTCAAATCGAATATCGGATATCCATCGTTTCCGAATGTTGCCGCGCCGGTCGGGCAATGTTTTATGCAAACGCCGCACATCGTGCATTTATCTCGTTTTAGAACGGGAAATAGTGAATCGGAATGCATCCGTTGTTTTTGTGCGCGGGATGCAAAACCCATCGAAATGTTCTTGATTGCTCCACCGAAGCCAGCAACCATATGACCTTTGAAATGCGAAAATATTATGAAGCCATCGGTGGTATCGAATATGTTTGCTACTTGAACAGTGCGAAAATGCTTGTAATCCGCAGGAATATCGATGACATCTGTGCCATCGTATCCGTCTGCGATGACGAGCGGGCAACCTAAAAACTCTTCGGTGAAGCCGTGTTTCGATGCGGTTTCGAGCGAAGTTTTACCATCTCTGCGTCCGCCGCTATAGAGCACAGTCGTATCGAACACAAAAGGATTCATCCCCCAAGATTTTAACCATTGCACGATTTCGCGAGTATATTCGGGCGGAAGAAAACTCGTATTTCCGCGCTCGCCCCAGTGAATTTTTACGCCGACGGAATCGCCGCTTTTGAATGGGGCTTCGAGCTGCGAAAGAATTTTGCGAAGTGCATAAAGATTTTCGTCCAGATTCGCACCGCTTTTTTGAAAGATAATTTCTCGCATTTTCTGCTTATGGCGGATTTCGTTACACTTTCAACTTCCCGTGTTCCATCACGATTTTTCCATCGAGCCAAAGTGTCGGAGCGATAATAATTCCGTCGAGGTGGCTTGCTATATGGACATTTCCGCCCATAGATGCGTTGTCGCCGAGTGCGATGTGGACTGTTCCGAGGACTTTTTCGTCTTCGAGAATGTTTCCGCAAAGTCTCGCTGCGGAATTTGTTCCGATGCCGAGTTCTGCAATGTTGCGAGCGTCTTTTGTGAACTGTGACAGCACGCCTACGAGATATGCGGATGCTCGACTGCCGTCGATTTCTGTGGCGAAACCATTTTCCACGCGAATTGTGATTTTGTCATCCGAAGCGAGAACGCCCGTATCACCGATGGAGCCATCGACTACGAACACGCCATTTGCGCTGCCTTCGAGTGGAGCGATATATCCTTCGCCTGCGGGAAGATTTCCGAAATCGCCGCTGTTGTGATAAATTCCTGTATCTGCGTGCCCTCGCCTGCCTTCGAGCGACATCGATATGTCTGTTCCGCTATCGGATACTACTCGTGCTGTTTTCGCGGCGGATAGCATATCGGCGAGTTTTGTGGAAAGGTCGGATATTACCGAATAATCGGTAACCATAGCTCTGACAAATGTTTCGCGGAGGATTCCGGGCATCGTAGCGATGCGCGTTCCTTCGGCACAAGCGTTTCTGCGTGCTTCGGTATGAGAGAGCGAGCGAAATGTTGGTGCGATTACAACATCGACCGATTTCATCAATTCTGCGATTTGCTTCGGCGGCTCTTCGCCGTGATGGTCGCGGGGAATCATTTCGACAAAAAACGCTTCTGCACAATGCTCTTTCGCTGCCTCGAAAATAGCGCTGCCGATTTCACGCTCCGGCTGGTCGGAAATTACGAGAACCGTCTCGTTAGATTTTATAGCGAGGCATTGTTGAACAACAGTTTGGGCGGCTTTCAAAAATCTGTCTTCCATCATTTC
>JALTEE010000225.1 GCA_027007865.1 bacterium | reverse complement strand
TCGTTCGGCGATAAGCCCGACAGCGCCAGAACTGCTGCCCCCGCGAAAATATCCCCCGATACCGTTCGCTCCGCCCTCGCTCGCTATGAATGCAGTATCGTTATCTGCTGTGTTATGGACATTGCCTTTGCCGGCTATGAGGAAATCTGCGGTCTGCTCGGATGAATACTGATTGAGAATGAAACTGCCTGAAACTGTTGCAGCGGTCATTATCGGCTGCCAAGCTGTGCCATCGTAAAAGTATATCGTGTCTGTGCCTGTTGCATTTCCATTGACATAAAGTCCGCCGCGTGGCGATGAACTCGGCGCAGTAGCACGAGGCTGTATTCCGACATACTGCGCTTCGGAAATCCAGAAGAGTGTGTCGCCAGTATCGTGTAGAATGCGCAAACTCGTATTTGTGCTGCTATTATCCGCATCGATTGTAAATGTTGCGCCTTTGTTAGCGGAAATTGCGAGTGCGGAATCGGATGAAATGCTCTTTGTTGCGCCAGCGCCGACAAGCGCAAAATCGTTGCCCGAATTATTGATTGTTACCCTGTCTGTGCCGTCCTTTTGCAGAACAAGAAGTTGTCCCACACCTGTTTTATTTATATATATTGCCGGTGTCGCGTCAGCATCGGTCTGGGCAGATGACGGCGAAAGCGCTACCCAGTCGCCCTGTATCGAATCCTGAACCGCCGATGAAAGTTCATCCCAATCGACCGCTCCTGCGGATAAATCTGTGGCAATCGACCCGGAAATTGTTCCCGAACCGCCGACATCGCCGGTGAGCGTTAAAGTGTGAGTGTGAAGTGTATCGGAATATGCTTGCAAAGTATCCCACGAAACGCTCAATGCGCTGGAAAGAGTTTTTTTAACATATCCGTTGTCGATTGTCAGCACAGTTTCTTGTGCCGCGTCATATTGCACTTCTTCGAGATAAATGTGCGGACTGCCTATGATAAATGCCGAATCGATTGCGGAAGTGTCGAAAATGCCGAACAAGAAAGAATAATCTCCTGAAAGAACATTTCCGTATCCGCCTGGTATGGCTGAATATATTCCGCTTACTTTGTTGTTTCTGCCGCCTGCGATAACCGAGTAATCTCCGGATGAGCCATTGACAGCGCCGCCTCCAATGGATGCTCCGACAACGCTCGCAGTATCGGCATATCCGCCAGCGATGCTCGCATAAGCGCCATCGGCGGAATTGCTCCATCCACCCGCAATTGTTGCGCCTGCACCCGCAGAAGAATTGAAATATCCGCCTGCGATTGTAATCCTGTCATTTGTTGCACTGTTGTTATATCCTCCGCTGACCGTAACATACGCGCCATCGGCTGTGTTTCCTTCGCCACCGCCGATTATGGAACTCGTTCCACTCGCGCTGTTTGAAATTCCACCGCCGACAAATGCACCGGATGCTGCCGCACTGTTGCCCGAACCACCCGAGATTGTGGAATATTGTCCTTCCGCAGTATTATTGACCCCGCCGCCGACCGTGCAATATTTATAATTCGTTCCTGTCAAACCTGTAACACTGGCAACACCGAGATTGATATGTGTGCTGTCGGCATTGCCATAGAGCGTGTTTCCATTGCGGGCAATTCCCCATTGTCCACCTGTTTCAACTGTGGTATCGGCGCCGTAGGAAACAAGGAACTGCCAATCCTTGTCCGAACCAGATGCAAAACTATCCGCTATCGCTGCGCGAAAAGAATAGCCGACCGATGTCAACGGAATTCTAGGCGACATCGTCTCGCTAGCCACGGTGATTTCGAGCCAATATTGAGTATCGAATGGAAGATTAAGTGGGGTCGATGAGCCAAGTGTAACATCGAAAAGTCCCTTTGTAATTGTAACTCCCGAATGAGTTTCGCTCCATAAAACTGCGCCGCCTGTGGGAACACTGTAAAGACGGAATGTTAAATCGTATGAGCCGTTCAGTGCAACACCTGTGTCATCGGTGAGTTTCCCCTGATAGTTTATCTGCTGCGGAATGGAAAAACACAGCACCATAGACAACAGTAGCACAACTGCAAAAGATGATTTGAAATACATAAATTCCCTCCCGAATAAATTGCGTTATTGTTTATAGTAAACAATATAATATTCAAAATTCTTATAAAAGAAAAAAATTTAAATAAAAAAATTTAATTAAAAATCAATTATTTTTTTATTGACTTCCGGGATTATTCTATGGTCGCGGGCATATACATCGTTTCGAATGCCGGTTACTTGCCAGGATACCTCGACATTGGGCTTATCGGTGCGAATTTTGAAATGATTATCAGATATTTTTTCAGCGACAATTGCTTGTGCGAATTCGCCGATAACAGTTAATTGATATCTGAAATTTTTGTTTAATGCGATTATCGTCAGTAACTACATTTTCCCGTTC
>JALTEE010000224.1 GCA_027007865.1 bacterium | reverse complement strand
TGCTATATTTTGTATATGGGATTTTATTCAAATTATAGATATAAAATTATAGTTGCGATTTTATTGCTTGTGGTTTTTGAATTTGCAGGGGCAGATGTTGAAAATATTCTGGTTCATCCTATCATTCCTCCCCTAAACGATGGCGCTATATCGTGCGATGACCAGACAATTCTGTTCAATGTTGTTCCTGCTGGTTCAACTGGCGTTCGCATTTTGATTTTGAATCCGCCGGATGAAATCGGTGAAAGTCCGAGCGGATATTCTCCCAGCGATTGGGGAAGATTTGTGGATACGCTTGTTGCACTCGGTTTCGCTGTAGATATAATTCCGCCGACAACCGATATTTCATCTATCCTGCCGAACTACGATATTTTCATAATCTATGGCTATCCTGATAGAATGTTATCGTCAGAAGAAATCGATTCGATTCGAGCATTTCTCTCGTCTGGCGGAGGTGTTTTATCCATTGTGCGCGCTCCTGCTGGCGATGTTTCGGAAATCGATGTTCACAATCAAATTTTAAACCTCGTCGGTATGAATTATTCTTCGCCGAGACTTACGATTTACGACACGCTGACAAATATTACATCCCATTCGCTTGCGGAGGGAATTTTTAAAATATCCACATATAAACCGATGCCGATAAGCGCTTCTATTGGTCAGCAAGTCGTTCTGGCGGATGGTGATGAATGTGTTATTGCAGCGGATTCTTCGCTCGGAGGTAGAATTGTTGCATTTGGCGGCGAGCATATCTTTCATAATGGTCCGCTGACATTTGGCGGAGTGCCTGTCTGCTGGGATGATTTCGACAATAAGCAACTCACATTGAACGCTGTTTATTGGCTTGCGATGGGCAGAGAACATCCCGGCTGCGAAATCGATTCTGCGAGCATAGTTCTCACGATAGACGGCACACCTTATGACCTAACATCGCCGGAACTTTCACTCGAAGGCAACAGATTATTCTTTTCGCCGACTGCCGCGTTCTGGACATCGGGGACACACACGATACAACTGTATATCGCCGATTCTTGCGGGCACGACATCACAGTAAATTATAATGCGCTATTCGATGTTGACCCGCCAATCACGAATCTTCTATATCCTCCTACATGTGAACTAACAAGCAGCGGAGATTCTGTAAAAATATTTATTCGAGATTACGAAGCGGGTCTTGATTCTTCTGCGAGTTATATAGTTGTCGATGATGTAGATACATTTTCGCTTTGGGAAACCATATCATCCACAGGATTTGCTGTTCTGCCATTTTCGGGCTGGTTTGTTGGAATGCATTCGGTATGCGTTCACGCGGAGGATTCGCCCGATTTTTGTCCGCCAAATGTGCTCGATACCTGTTTTTCAATCGAACTCACAGAAGATACACTCTGGGTCGAGATAGCTGATAATTGGGTGGAAGGTTGCACTCTCGTTTATACAGAAGTCTGCGTGCACAGTGCTCACAATTATGTGAAAGATTTACACCTCGATAATTTCGCATTTTATGAGAACGGAATTCAAGTTGTTCCGCCATCGCTGGAAATTTTAAATTCCTGCTCGTCGGAAAGCGCTATGGTCGATATCGTGCTCCTTCTCGATTTTTCCACCAGTATGAACGATGAAGTGCATTCGTTTTTCGGTTCGATACCATCTTTTGTTGCAGCGCTCGGAGCGATGAACTATCGTGTTTCTTGCTGGGTTTTTAATGGTTGCCCCGAAGAATTTAACGGTGTGAGTTTGCTTGCCAGAACGGATTTTTCCAGCAGTCCTTGTAATTACAGCGCTACAGGTCCCGATTGGTGGGCAGATAATATCACAGATTTTAACTGCCTCTTCAATGCTGTTGTCAATGATATGTACACTTGGCCCAGTTACATGCGTGGTTCGGGCACGGAAGACCAATACGGCGCAATCGTCAGAGCAAATGAAGCGCTTGATTTCCGCGATGGCGCGCTGAAAGCATTCGTGTTGTTCACCGATGAGCGTCCCATCGTGGATAGTGCATTTTGCTATCCGCTTTACAGCTGGACGGAAGTGGGACTCGATTCGATTATCGCATATTGCCTTGCAAACGATATTGTTGCGATTCCTGTTACTCCCGTGGATGGTTCATTTGCATACGCATCGGGAGAAGACCCGTCGCGAGCATTTTATGAAGGCTATCCGATTCTCGGAGATTCTACGGGTGGGAAATGGTTCGATTTGTATATGAGCGATTACGATTCCCTCGCTACGCAAATCGCCGTAGCAATTCAAAGTATCCCGTGTTGCTATCTTTTTCGCTATCGAGAATCGCAGTTCTGCGATGATTTCAACCATCTCGCTGTCGATGCCTTCGACGCTGGCATTAACTACGGTCGAGGAGACACAGTTTATGTTCCGCCTTGTCCGGGATGGGCGGAATTTACTTTTCCCGACAGTTGCGGCGGAATAACGACCTGCGCTCGCCAGTGGGTAAATATGGATATTATCGGTGGGGATGAATATTTTGCATTGAACGAAGACCTCTTAACGTTTGGGGTTTCTGGCTATGGGAATTTTGGTTTGTCAAACCCCGAACTTATGCTGGGGGGCAGCGGAGATTCGCTGACGCTCGAATTTCAGCCATCGAGTGATTACGAAAACGGTGATACGATTTGCGCTATGCTCGTTCAGGCATTCGACACGCTCGGCTGCCCGATTTATGGCGATACTTGCTGTTTCGTCGTGGATTTGCAACCGCCACAGTTTTTCGAAATCTTTCCGCCACCCGATACAGTGATGGAAACAGTGAATATCACGGCATCATTGATGATTTACGACAGTCTTGCTGGTGTGCGCTGGGAAGGCTTCGACAATGATAATTTTACCGTTATGATAAACGGTGAAACAACGGATGTCGCTATTTACAGCGACCACCCATATATGTTTATAGAACTGCCGATGCTTCGCAATGGAGATTTCGTAACAATTTGCCTCGATTCTATTCCCGATGACCCCGATTACGATTATTGCCCGCCGAACTATGGCGATACTTGCTGGAGTTTTTCTGTTCTGTTGCGCGAAGGACCAGTTGCAGAACCGATTTTGCCTTACGGGGTTTCTGCCTGCCGAGACCAAGAAATCTGGATTGCAATCACCGACAGCGACGGCGTAGACAGTTCGACGATAACCGCTGTTTTCAATGGCGACACATTCCGCTGCAATGGAAACGAATTGCGCTATGAAAATGACACGCTGTTTTTTACTCCGCCAGACAATTATTGGAGCGACGGCGAAACCGTATTCGTTCAGCTTCTGTCCGCAGACGACATCTATGGCACCGCACTGCAAAACCCTATTTCTTGGACATTCTATCTCGATTTCTCGCCGCCGACCGCAATTATGACAACTCCCGAAGATAGTTCATATTCGCTCGACGAACATCAGCAAATAGATATCGATATTTCGGACAATCTCGCCGGTATTTTAGTCGATTCATCTTATATAGTAGTGGATGACAATGTATATTCCTTTTCGGAAGTATTATCCGATTTATCGGCGGATTCCCTTACTGGACTTATTCACTTCGACCCGAGTTATTTTGGGCTTCGCTGGTTTGTTGGCGATACTGTCGCTATTTCTGCATATCTGTGCGATTCTCCCGATTTGTGCGGACCGAACTGTGCCGAATATTCTTGGGTTTTCTATCTACCGCCGCCGTTCGGATGCGCTCGAATGCCGAACCCATTTACGCCAAACGGCGATGGGATAAACGATTATGTGCAGTTCACATTTCCGGGAATGATATATAAATCGGGAACAATTTACATCTACGATTTACACAGTGTCCCGGTCGCTCGCATCGATGTTCCGATAGAAAATACCGCTGATAGTGGCGGCGATTTCGATGCGAAGGTGCTATCCCGCTGGAATGGGCGAGATAAAAACGGAAAACCTGTTCCACAAGGACTTTATTTATATGTTATCGAAGTGGACGGCGAAGTCGTGTGCAAAGGAACCGTTACAGTAGCGAGGTGATTTCGGACAGATGACTATGCCACCGCAATAACGATTGGAGGTAAAAATTTCGTTTCTACCAACAATATATCTCGCTTCATCGTCCCCGCGGCGGGAAGAAATTCTTTCCCGCATCGGAATACCATTCAAGATAATTTCTCGAAGACCTTTCAACGAGAAACGAATAAATGCGGATGAGCCTTCAAAATATGCTGAAAAAATAGCGCAGATGAAAATCGAAAATGCGATTTTGCCCGACAACGCAGACGGCATCGTCCTCGCATTCGATACTATCGTTTATATCGATGGCGAAATTTTAGGCAAACCTCGCGATGAAGATGAAGCAAAGAATTTTTTACGCAAATTATCGGGCAGATGGCACACAGTTTTTACAGGAGTCGCTGCGCAAAAAGTTCTTCTGCCGGAGCGGGACGAAATCTTATCCACAGTGGAAGCAACGAAAGTGCTTTTCTCCAAACTCGCCGAGGACGAAATCGATATATATGTTTCCTCCGGCGAACCTATGGACAAGGCTGGAGCATACGGAATACAGGAACTTGGTGCTATGTTGGTGCGAAAAGTCGATGGATGTTTTTACAATGTCGTAGGTCTCCCACTTTTGTGCTTGACTGATGTCCTTTCGCAAATTATGATTAACAGAGTAGAAATTTTTAGGGCGGCAATACAAAAAAGCGGGTTGCACCCATATCGATAATAGGTGATTTTTTTAGAGAGATATAATGAGAGAACTTGGAGAATATCTTCGTCAGATGCGTGAAAGTCGTGGCGTTAGTCTCGAAGAAGTCGCTGCCGCCACGAAAGTGAATATTCGCTATCTCAATGCCATCGAAGAAGGGCAGTATGATATTCTTCCGCCAGATGTTTATGTTCGCGGTTTCTTGACTGCCTATGGCGAATATCTCGGAATCGAGCCCGAAGAACTTTTCACGAGGTTTGAAGCGGACAAACCTAAGCGGAAAAGGCGGCTTTTCGCGCCGAAGCAGGAAACTGCCGTTCCGAGAACTGTTCCTCGAACAATATCCGAAGGCGCAGAACCGACAAAAATCGGTCTCGCAGAGATATGGAATTATATCAAAGCAGTTCCTGCAATCGCTTATATTTTTGCGTTCGCTATAATTATCATTGGGACTGTGATAATTTTATCGCTCGGGAATGGCGCTCCGCCCGAGACGGTATCCGAAGCAGTTTTCGGTGATACTACACTCCAGCGGGCGTCTGCCGCTCCACGCGACGAAGATATAGCTCAGCAAATCCTGATACCGATAGACAGTGTGAATGCTGCGCAGGCGCTATCCATTGCAGAGTCGCTTACATTTTCGATTAGAACACGCCAATCTGTCAGTATATATGTCGAACTCGACCATTTGAAAAAAGTATACAAAGGAATGTTCAATCCCGGTCAGCACAAAAGTTGGCGAGTTAAGAATTCTATCTACATCGAAACGAGCAATCCTTCTGTATTACGGATTTCTGTAAATGGATTCGACCTTGTGCCATTTGAAATTAGGCATCCGCAGACATTGGAGATAAATCGGCAGAATGTTTTGCAGTTTCTCGCCGGATATCAACCTCCGCCGCCGGGGGTGAGTTCCGCCTATGGTCAGAGAATCGAATCAGCCGATACGGTTTCTGGTCCACCGAGCGAAGCCGCTATGAGAAGACCGAGACGACGAGGCAACACCACACAGGAAGATACATCCTCGAAGGGCAAACCGAGAATAAAACCTCCCAGAACACGAGGAACATCGCATAAAAGCGGGCAATAGCGACTAAAAAATGGAGATAGACTATGTTTTATAAAAAAATTGTCCTTTCTATTTTGTTATTCATCTCGATAAGTTATGCCGTAGAAATTCTTGGCGGAACACCCACTCTACACAGGAAAGGACCTTGTGTTAATTGTTGGGAATTCGGATTTTTGACGAGACTTTCTGCGAGTTCTATCTCGCCGCAGTTCACATTGAGATATGGTGCATTCGAAGGATACATCGGCGCATCCTTTTCAGCAACCGACGATACGCTATGGGCATTTGCAGACAAATATAAAATCTCTACAGCGGATACATTGTATCTCGCAGAAGTCGATTCATACTCGCTTGGGCTCGAAACATATCTACTCCAGCCCGAAATCGGTATGCGAATATTTTTCACGCCTCGGCAGCCTACGACACCGTATTTGAATATCGGCTTGTTCTGGATTGTTCCGATACTGAAGGAATCATATCAGGAGAAATTCTATGATTATAACGATTCTGGAAGAGTTGTTCGTGTTTTCGATAACACATCTTCGGGTGGTCCGAAAGTTTCTACATCGGGACTGTATGAGATAGGAATTCACGCGGGTCTCGGAGCGCAATACCGTGTGAACAAGAATTTTTCTGTTTTCGGAGAAATCGCTGTTCGAGCACTTCTCGGCGGAGCAGACCTCAGCTACAATTATTTTCACGACCTTGTCGAGCCTGGCGTCGAAGAATTGGAAAAGCAATATTGGCTTGGCGGAGCGAGACTTTCCGCATTCTCCGCTACGGGATACCTCGGTGTCCAATTCTACTGGTGAGTTTCATCTTCCACTAATACGGCGGTTCCATAGGCGAGCAGTTCGGCAGCGCCTTGCATTATGAACGATGTCGCAAATCTAACGCCGACGACTGCATTTGCTCCCAATGAATGCGCTTCGGCAGACATCCTGTCGAGCGCCTGCTCACGTGCTTCCGCCATCATCTTCGTGTAGCCGCTCACTTCGCCACCGCTCTCGATTTTCATTCCCAAACTTTTCTATTTTTATGAAGCATAATTGTTCCTGCCGCAACAAGCAGCGCCATAGAAATTATTGCTCCGCGATATGCGATGATGTTTCCAAATCTTTGAAGGACAAGCGTTACCGCTCCCCATATCAGTGGACCAAGAACGGCGGCGGCTTTGCCCGATAGTGAATATAATCCAAAAAATCTGCCCACAGCATCGGGCGGAGCGAGATGAAGTAAATACGGTCGCGAAACAGTCCAAACTCCACCGAGCATAATTCCGAGCCAGCCGCCAACGAGCCAGAATATAGTTCGATTTGGAAAAATTGCGATTGCAGAAAGTCCCACGATCCATCCCAGAAGAACGAGCATAAGAGTTTTGTGCGCACCGAGCGAATCTGTGATTCTACCTATTATAATCGAACCGAAAACAGCGGCGGTTGTGGCGATGACGAAAAACACTATTTTCGCAGAATCAGGCATACCCATCGCTTTCTCAGAAAATACTCCCATAAAAATAATCGTGGTTTCGACACCTTCCTGGAACAGAAGCCGCGATGCGAGAAATGTTCTTATTCCGCGAAATTTTTTAGCATCTTGCAGTGTCTCGAAGATTTTCTTCAACGGGTGAATTTCAGATTTGTCCGCAGGATACGATACGATTTTCTCATCGCGAAAAAAGTATATCAGCGTTGGCAGTGCGAATACTGCAAAAAGCAGTGCTGTTGGAATAAATGTTCCCGTTCGTCCCATTGCGGGTATCGATGTTTGGATACCGAAAAATTTTCCCGTGTTGAACGGCATCACGAGCGCCATTCCCACAATGGAGCCGACATATCCGAGAGCGGTTCCCAGCCCGCTGACTTTTCCCCATCGTTTCGCCGAAGAGACACGAGGCAGCAACGAATTATAGAATGTGAGAGATAATTGATACGATAGGTTTGCGATGAAAAAGACGACGAGTGTTCCCCAAAGCATTTGCGCTTTTCCCGTGAACATCATTGCTGCTGTAGAGATTGCTGTGATGGCTGCGAATGTGAGAAAAAAAGGCATTCTCTTTCCACTGCGGTCGGATATTGTTCCCAGTAACGGCGCAAGAAACACCACTGCAATTTGCGATATGGAATTCGCTGCACCGACATAAATATCTTCCGCACCGATGTCAGAAACTATGAGCAGTGGGAAATAAAGCGATACAACATTCATAGAAAAAATCGTATCGGCAAAATCATACATTGCCCATACG
>JALTEE010000223.1 GCA_027007865.1 bacterium | reverse complement strand
CAAAAAATACCGCGTTCTCGTCGTTAATCCGGGCTCGACTTCTGACGAAATCGCTCTCTTCGATGGAGATAAAGAAATCTTTCACGATGTATCAAGATATTCCCCCAAAGACCTCGAACAATATGATGGGCAAAAAGTTACATCGCAATATGAATTCCGCAAAGAACTCGTCGAACAAAAACTCCGCGAAAACGGTATCGACCCGAAGAGTATTGATGCAGTCATCGGTCGAGGCGGATTGATAAAACCCGTTCCCAGCGGGACATTCATCGTCAACGATGCGCTTTTGAACGACCTTCGCGAAGGTGTTTTAGGAGACCATCCGTCTAATCTCGGTGGAATGATTGCTCGTGCTATTGCAGAACCTATCGGAGTTCCTGCATACATCGCTGACCCGGTGGTAGTCGATGAAATGGAGCCGCTCGCGCGATATTCGGGGATGCCAGAAAACCCGCGCATATCGATATTTCACGCACTCAATCAAAAACGAGTTGCGCGGCTCGCCGCAGATAAACTCGGCAAAAAATACGAGGATGTAAATCTCATCGTGTTTCACGGCGGAGGCGGAATTACTGTCGGATGCCATAAAAAAGGCAAAGTCGTCGATGTGAACAATGGCCTCGACGGCGACGGACCTTTCACTCCGCAGCGTTCCGGCGGAGTGCCATCGGGGGGGCTCGCAAAATTGTGCTTCTCTGGAAAATATACCTACAAAGATATAAAATTGATGATTAAAGGTCGCGGCGGACTTGTGGCTTATACGGGAACATCGGATATCGTTCTGCTAAAAAGGCTTATCCAAGGCGAGAAATTGTCCGACAAGGAACGAAGCCACTTGAAACCCGATTTGACGCCCGAAATGGCAAGAGAAGCGCTCGAAGCATTGGCATATTTTATAGCGAAAGAAATCGCTTCTCTCGCCGCTGTTCTCAAAGGCAAAATCGATGCAATTGTTCTGAGCGGTGGAATTTCTTACGACAGTGAGTTTATCGTTCCGTGGATAAAAGAGCGTGTCGAATGGATGGCACCGGTTTTGGTGTATCCAGGCGGCGACGAGATGAGAGCATTGCGCGATGCGGCACTCAGAGCACTATCGGGCGAAGAAAAACCACATATATACAATCAATAACCCAAAGCCAATAATAAATAACAAATAATAAATAACAAATTTCAGGAGGGGACAATTGGAACCCATCAGGAAACTCGAAGGCATAATCAGCCATCTGAAAAACATCAGAACGCGCAAACTCGCTGTTGCTGTTGGCGAGGACAAACACACTATCGGCGCTGTTGCGAGAGCGGTTAAGGCGGGCATCGTCCACGCCATAATGACGGGGCACAAGGACAAAATCGCCGAAGTCGCCGAGAAAAAAGGTGTGGACCCGAGCATCTTTGAAATTATTCACGAGCCCGACGAAGATAAAGCAATCGCAAAAAGCGTGGAATTGGTGCATAACAAGGAAGCGGATATTCTAATGAAAGGGCTGTGCTCATCGGCAAAATACATTCGAGCAATTCTCGATAAGGAAAAAGGACTTCTCCCGCCAAAAGAGGTGCTTTCCCATGTTACCGTAATCGAAGTGCCGACATATCCGAAACTGCTTATCGTTTCAGATGTGGCGGTTCTGCTTTCTCCCGACCTGAAACAAAAGATAAAAATACTCGGCTATTGTGTTAATGTTGCGCATAGATTGGGCATCGAAGAACCTCGTGCAGCGATTTTAAGCGCAGTTGAAAAGGTCAATCCGAAGATGCAGTCCACAATCGATGCGGCGATAATCGCAAAGATGGCTGAACGCGGACAAATAAAGGGCGCCATCGTGGACGGTCCGCTGGCGCTCGATGTCGCCGTGTCCAAAGAATGCGTCGATATAAAACACCTGAAAAGCGGTGTCGATGGCGCAGCGGACATCCTAATCTTTCCGAACATCGAAGCGGGCAATATCTTTTACAAGTCGATAACACAACTCGCAAATGGCAGCATCGGCGCACTCGTAACAGGAGCGACTGCCCCGTGCATTTTGACATCCCGTGCCGACAGCGACGATTCGAAATTCTATTCTATCGCACTCGCTGCCGCAGTGGCGGAATAATTCGAGTATAACATTGTAGAATTTCCATTCGTGGCGATGAGGTCGGCGCGCAGGTAATATTCGCAATCGAATATGAAGAGGAAAAGAATGAGTTTGACGCATGACCATAAACGGGCGTTCATTCGCAAGATGATCGAGGAAGCTCGCGGCAAAGAAAAAGAAGAAGAGAAACCGCCCGAAGAAGCGCAAGTGGCAAAATAATCGCATCTCGTCGGACGGATTCCATAAGGAATGAAAGGAAAGCATAAAGGAAGTCAAGCATTCCTTGTGGAAGCGGAGCAATTCTATATGGAAGCGAGCTTATTCCCAATGGAATGATTGACGGCTTTAGGGAATTATGATAATTCCGAAGAGAATTTCGCTCATTCCATAAGGAATCTGAGCGGTTTGGAGATGCGGAATTTAGGTAAGTTGTTGGCAATATGGAAGTTCTATAAGGATATATTGTAGGGGCGAACAGCGTTCGCCCAATAGGCAAAGGGCGTATGCCATACGCCCCTACGACACCGCAACAAAAAAAGGAGGTTTATTATGAGAAACATTATCATTTTTGCGATTGCACTGCTGCTTTTTGCTGCCGTGTGCCTTGCCCAGCCGACTATCGAGTGGCAGAGATGCCTCGGCGGAAGTGATTTTGATGACGCATATTACATTCAACAGACATCCGATGGCGGGTTCATCGTGGCGGGAGCGTCCGCTTCCTATGATGGCGATGTCAGCGGACATCATCATGGGGGAGCCTTGGATGACGGTATTTGGTTTGAATATCCTGATTATTGGGTAGTGAAGTTGAATTCTGTTGGCGCTATCGTCTGGCAGAAATCGCTCGGCGGAAGTTATTGGGATAAAGCGGAGTCTATTCAACAGACATCCGATGGCGGGTTCATCGTGGCGGGAGAGTCCTATTCCGACGATGGCGATGTCAGCGGACATCACGGGATCGCGGGTTATCCTCCTGATTATTGGGTAGTGAAGTTGAATTCTGCTGGCGATATCGAGTGGCAAAAATCGCTCGGCGGAAGTGGTTATGATGAAGCGGCTTCCATTCAACAGACATCCGATGGCGGGTTCATCGTGGCGGGAAAATCCTGGTCCAATGATGGCGATGTCAGCGGACATCACGGGACAGGACATAATTATGATTATTGGGTAGTGAAGTTGAATTCTGTTGGCGCTATCGTCTGGCAGAAATCGCTCGGCGGAAGTTTTAGTGATCATGCGTCTTCCGTTCAACAGACATCCGATGGCGGATACATCTTGGCGGGATATACTCATTCCAATGATGGCGATGTCAGCGGAAACCACGGCTACTATGATTATTGGGTAGTGAAGTTGAATTCGTCGGGTGATATCGTCTGGCAGAAATGCCTCGGGGGAAGTCATGATGATTATGCGAATTCCATTCAACAGACATCCGATGGCGGGTTCATCGTCGCGGGATATACTTGTTCTAATGATGGCGATGTCAGCGGATGGCATGAAGGCGCAGATTACCCATATTATGATTATTGGGTCGTGAAGTTGAATTCTGGTGGCGACATTATTTGGCAAAAATGTCTCGGCGGAAGCAATGAGGATGAAGCATATTCCATTCAACAGACATCCGATGGCGGGTTCATCGTGGCGGGAGCGTCCAATTCCAATGATGGCGATGTCAGCGGACATCACGGAAGTACAGTTCGTAAAGATTATTGGGTCGTGAAGTTGAATTCTGGTGGCGACATTATTTGGCAAAAATGTCTCGGCGGAAGCAATTTCGATGATGCGTATTCCATTCAACAGACCACTGATGGTGGGTTCATCGTGGCGGGATTGACCTATTCCAATGATGACGATGTCAGCGGATGGCACGAAGGATATGATTCTTGGGGAAATTCGACTTGTGATTATTGGATAGTGAAGTTGTCGCCGGAAGAAGGAATAAGCGATGATAACAATGGGTTGCAACCCCTTGCTTATACAATCAGCGCATATCCGAATCCGTTCAATTCGTCTTGCGCCATCACCGCACCAGCAAATGCGGATGTGGAAATATACGATATAATGGGTAATATCGTAGGGGCGAACAGCGTTCGCCCAATAGACAAAGGGCGTATGCCATACGCCCCTACGAACGGCGCCCGCACATTCATCTGGACACCCGACAAATCCATATCATCGGGGATATATCTCGTGCGAGCGACAATGGATGATGGACGGACGACGACAAAACGGATTGTGTATGTGAGATAGAACGAGAATTAAGAAACCCGATACACAACCCCCTCTGGATTCCCAATCGAGTTGGGAATGACACACCGCGCCCCATTTGTCATTCCCGTGAAAACGGGAATCCAGAAATATGTATGGACGACGACAAAACGGATTGTGTATTTGAGATAGAACGAGAATTAAGAAACCCGATACACAACCTCTTCTGGATTCCCAATCGAGTTGGGAATGACACACCGCACCCCATTTGTCATTCCCGTGAAAACGGGAATCCAGAAATATGTATGGACGACGACAAAACGGATTGTGTATTTGAGATAAAAGATGCGATGTCGTAGGGGCAGGTCCGAGACCTGCCCTTGATAATCATTCGGGAAATGAAAGGGCGGGTTTGGAACCCGCCCCTACGAAACGGATTGTGTATTTGAAATAGAATTTGAGCGGACAGAATGGGAGCGATTCTAACGAGCCGCGAAGCGTGGAATCACCCGAAGGGTGTCAAGCGGAACGCTTGCTATACTTTACCCAGCAGCGCGTATGCGATATACGATATGTGCAGATTGATGTTGTTCAAATCGCTGAGAATGTCTATGTGAAGAGTGCTCGTTTCTTCAGATTCTTTCAATCCTTTTCGCAATCGTCTCAGGTGGCTGCGATATAGCTCTCGCTGTCGTTCTACGAGGTGTTTTGTCTGTTCGATGACCATTTTGGCGAGTTTTTTATCGCGCAGTGGGATTGCGTCGAGCGCTATGTTATAATTTTTTAGCACATCGTTGTGATAGGCGAGTATTTCCGAAAATCCCTCGTCGGAAAAATAATATCCAACATCGATTTTCTTTTGAGCGTGAACTGCGAGGTCTTTGCTAATTACATCGCCGATGTGTTCCAACTCGAATGCGATGTGCACGAGCGAAACGGCGAGAGAAGCGCTCTCCTCTTCCAGTTCCTCCATCGCTACTTTGCTTAAAAATTCGGTTATCGATTCTTGCAGCACATCGACTTTATCGTCTTCTTCGATAACCTTTTCAAGCAATTGTTTGTCGTTCGAGAAGAAGACTTTTCCCCAGTCGCGCAGCATTTCCTCGACTTTTTCGCCCATTCGGATTATTTCCTTCGTCGCCTGTCCCATTGCCACCAATGGATTTGCGAGCATTTCATCGTCGAGATAGCGCGGAGAAAATTCTTCATCGCCGCGTTTTTTGGGAATAATTTTTTCAAATAGTTTCGACAGCGATTTTGCAAACGGGAAAAACGCAAGCGCCACGACAGTCTCGAACAATGTGTGTGCATCTGCAATTCTGCGCGGCAAATCTCCGCCGATGGCATCGATTATCGCGCGATATTGCCCGATAAATGCGAAAAATATCACGGCGAGAATTACTCGCAGGAATAACTGCCCGAATGCAATTTGTTTCGATACGGTTTTTCCTTTAATCGAGCCGATGATACCGAGCATACAAGAGCCAACATTCGCACCTATTATCATCGGCAGAGAAATATTTAAATCGACGACACCGCTGAATGCAAGAGTAAGCAGTAATCCCAAAACAGCGGTGCTGCTCTGAAAAAGCGTAGCGAGAATAAAGCCGAGAACTGCTACCCAGAACGGCGCTCCCACGAGGAAATCCGCCATCGCACCGATAGCGGGATGATTTTGAAACTGCCCTATCCCGCTTTTCATTATCGCCATTCCGAGAAATACGAGACCGAACGAGAAAATAACTCTCCCCGTATAGTGCCAGGTTCGCGAGCGAACGAAGAAAAACATAACGAAGCCGATTGTTATGAGTATCGGTGCGAATTTATATATTTTGAATGCAAGCAGTTGCACGGTCAGCGAACTTCCGATGCCTGCGCCGAGTATCACGGGTAGCGCTTGCGCTACGGAAACCAGCCCCGCATTTGCAAACCCGATGAGCATAAGCGCAACGGCGCCGCTCGATTGCAGCGCAAAAGCGAGAAAAATTCCCATTAAAAAACCGAGCGGTGGACTTTTTGTCAGTTTTGCTACAAGCAAACGCAGCGTGGGTCCCGCAAGTTTTTGCAAATTGCGCGTTACTTGCGAAATGCCGTATAAAAATACGCAAAGTCCGCCTACTATTTGAAACATCTGCATCGTTGTCATAAGTCGAAAGTTAAAAGTCTAAAGTCTAAAGTCTAAAGTTCCACCCATCCCAACCGGTTAAGTCCCGCTGCGGTGAAATGCGATAATTCGAGCAACATCCGGGACTGTCCCACCCTGGCGGGAGAGTTGGGAATGACATATAAAACCGTTGGAAATGACCTGTGAAATTGTTGGAAATAACACACCTCTTTATTTGTCATTCCCGTGCAAACGGGAATCCAGAAAATAAAGCGACAGCCAAGACTGTCCCGCCCTGGCGGGAGAGTTGGGAATGACAGGTGAAATTATTGGGAATAACATAATTACCAACAAGCAATCGCCAACTTCCAAGAGCCAAATAGGCAGGCGAAAAACCCGCCTAAAATGCAAAGCGCACAAAAATGCGCATAAAATTATACATTGTATCCCATTGCGCGAAGTTTAGTTTTTCCGCTTTCTGTTATATTTTCCACAGACCAGCGAGGCTCGAAAGTCAACTCCACTTCCACTTTATCTATGCCATCGATACTGGAAATCTTCTCTTCGATTTCTTTAATTAAAATATGGTAAATCGGGCATCCCGGAACCGTGAGCGTCATCAAAATGTGAACCTTTTTATCCTGAATATCGATGTTATAGATAAATCCGAGGTCATAAATGTTCACAGGTATTTCCGGGTCGAATATTTTTTTCAATTCTTCGATTATTTTCCCTTTTAGTTCTTCGTTTTCAGCCATTTTACCTCCCGATTTTAAGTGATTATTATCATACGCATATTTTGTAAAAATGCCTATGGCATATAAATCGAAACGGTATCTATCGCAAAAATCCAATAGCCCCTTCTATAATATAGCGAATCGGCGATGTAATACGACGACAATTCCCTGTCGTATCCGAATACATCGGAAAAGACACCGGGACTATCCGTAAGATATGTCGCGGGAATGGTTTCGACAAGTCCGCCGATTAAATTCCAGCCCGGATAAAGAATGTATAAAAGTGTATCAGTTGTATCGGGCGGGATATAGGATGAATCGGTAAATTCATACGCTCCCATATCCCATCCCCCTCCCTGTGGGCGCGTGCTGTCGTCGATATCCGTTGTCGGGGCGTAAATCGTGGTATCCCAGATTGCGACATAGACCGATTCCGCTCCGGCATCTATACATAGCGATGAATCGGTCAGGTGAAAATCGAATCCCCCCGTTTCATCGTCATCGACGAAGAATGGATTTACATTTATATTGCCCGGACCCCAGATAATTGCAGAAGGAGAATCTGCATAGCATTTACTGAAATCAACATTTGTATATGCGACCAAAAGGGAACAAGGCATTCCTGCCCAATGAGATGAATATATCTCGCCGATAGTGTTGTTCCAGAGAATTGTATTGAAGATTATTGGATTGGAATTATTAAAGCAACAAATTCCGCCACCGTAGTCGTCTACCCAATTCCCCGATATTATGTTATTGGTTATTATAGGGCTGGAATTATAGCAATAAATTCCACCGCCGAAAGCTGCAACATTTTTCGATATTATGTTATTAGTTATTGTAGGGTTGGAATTGTTATGGCAATCAATTCCACCGC
>JALTEE010000222.1 GCA_027007865.1 bacterium | reverse complement strand
TTTTGTATATTGCAAGAAATTTATGCTGTTAACCGTTTTCAATCGATAAAGTGGATTTTTCATTATTTACGAAATGTGTTGCAAACATAAAGGCGAATAGTTTTTTATCCAAGTATGAACGATATAAAATACATTCGTAACAGGACAAAACAACTATTTATTGGCGATGTTGCGGTTGGCGCTGGCGCACCGATTTCAGTGCAATCGATGGCAAAAGTGCCGACTACCGATATATCCACCGTGCTGCATCAATGTGAAAATGTATATCGCGCGGGCGGAGATTTAATGCGCGTATCCGTTCCCGATGAAAATTCCGCCACTGCGCTGAAGACAATAGTAGAAGAGTCGCCGATACCGATTATAGCCGATATTCATTTCGATTATCGATTGGCATTGCTGTCGCTTGATGCAGGCGTGCACAAATTGCGCATAAATCCCGGCAATATCGGTTCGCCTGAGCGAGTGAAAATCGTTGCCAAAGAAGCCATCGCACATAATGTGCCTATCCGAATCGGCGTAAATCACGGCTCACTGCCGAAGGATATTGGCAAAATACCGCTTATTACTCCTGCCGATGCGATGGTCAAAGCCGCAGAGCGCGAAATTTCTATTCTCGAAGATGTTGGTTTCTCCGATATCGTCGTATCATTAAAATCGTCTTCTCCGATGACGACTGTCGAAGCGAATAAGAAATTCGCTCGAAAATACGATTATCCACTGCACATCGGTGTAACAGAGGCGGGTTTCGGCGAGCAAGGCATTGTCGCATCGACAGTAGGGCTCGTATTGTTGCTTTCCGCCAAAATCGGTGATACTATGCGTGTTTCGCTTTCAGAGCGGCCTGAAAAAGAAGTTCGAATTGCACGGGAAATATTGCGCTTTATGAATTTGCGAAGATATGGAGTCCGCTTGATTAGTTGCCCTACCTGTGCGAGAAGTGAGGGAAATATTAAAATAATCGCACCGCAAATATGGGAAAGAATTAAAAACATTTCCGAACCTATCTCGGTTGCGGTTATGGGCTGCGTTGTAAACGGTCCCGGTGAAGCGAAAGATGCGGACATCGGCGTGGCGTGTGGAAAACATCAAGCGTTGATTTTCAAACGCGGTGAACCACTGCGGAAAATTGCAATCGAAGATATTGTCGATGAGTTGACAATGGAAATCGAAGATATGATAGATAATTCATAACAAAAGGAGCAAGAGTGGAGCGACTTTGGGCGCCGTGGCGCATTAAGTATATCAATAGTGGCACAATGGATGGCGATGAATGCTTCTTGTGCGAAAAACAAAAATTACCCGATAAAGATGATGAAAATTTTATACTTTACCGGGGCGAACAATGCTATGCACTGTTGAATACATTCCCATACAATAACGGTCATCTGATGATTGCGCCATATCGTCATATCGGCGAATTCTCCGAATTATCGGATGCGGAACTTCTCGAATTGATGAAAATATCGCAGATTGCAGTGGATACGCTTACAAAAGCAATGGGAGCGCAAGGATTTAATATCGGATTCAACCTCGGCCGTGTAGCAGGCGCGGGCAGAGCAGACCACATTCATCTACATATCGTCCCGAGATGGAATGGCGATACTAATTTTATGCCAATAGTCGGTGCTACAAAAGTGCTGTCCGAAGCGCTCGAAGAAACTTATGAAAAATTGCTCCCATATTTCAGAGAACAAATGCCATAGCGGTTCTCGAGTATATGAAAAAATGTTTGACAGGTGAAATTGAACGGTTATTTTGCGTTCAAAATTTTTCAGCGCCCGTGGCTCAGCTTGGATAGAGCGTTGGACTACGAATCCAAATCCACCCGATTTTTCCAACTTCCCTACCGACATCGAATTAGCCGAATACACGGACGAGGACTGAATTTCGGTTATTCTATCTATTCCATTTGTTTCGGTGTATTTCGGTCTATTTAGATACGAAATTGGCACAAATTTGGCACAAATAAAAAACCACAGGACAATGAAGTCCTGCGGTTTTCGGATGACCGACTCGGGCAGGGGGAGTTTCGGTATAATAAAGGAAAATTTATTTACTATCGTCCAATTGTTCCTTCATCTTTTTTCACCTCGATTCGAAGTTTTCACCGGTGTTCCCGGAACTTCCACAGAGTTCGATATTTCATTCATCCGTCTGCTGTTTTAATTTTTCTGCATCAGCTTTACGATTTTTGCATATATTTATTTCATTTCTAATAGATGTTTTTGCCTCGATAGAGTAGGCTTTTGTTAGACTCTCCAAAGCTGCATCGTAATTCCCGATACACTCGTATGCGAGTCCGAGGTCGAAGTGTGTTTTCCAAGATTCAGGATTTTTACTCACTGCGGCTTTGAAGAAGTCCAAGGCTTGATTCCAATTACCGATTTTACCCAAATTAATTCC
>JALTEE010000221.1 GCA_027007865.1 bacterium | reverse complement strand
ATCATCGATTTTGCAATATTTTGCAATATAATCGTTTTTCCTGCTTTTGGCGGAGATGTTATCAATCCGCGCTGTCCTTTCCCGACTGGCGTGAACAAATCCATAATTCGTGTGGTTATGCCATCGGGACTTTGTTCCAGAGCGAATTTTTCCATCGGATATAAGGGGGTTAAATTGTCGAAGAATATTTTATGTTTTGCAGCATCCGGGTCGGAAGCGTTAACTTCATCGACACGAAGCAGTGCGAAAAATCGTTCTCCCTCTTTCGGTGGACGAATTATACCGCCGACTACATCGCCGGTGTGCAAATCGAACCTTTTTATCTGTGATGGTGAAATATAGATATCATCGGGTCCTGGTAGATAATTATAATCGGGGTGTCTCAGAAAGCCGTATCCATCGGGTAAAACTTCCAGCACGCCTTCGCCATACACTTCCGCATTGCGCATCGTTATTTCCATAGCGAGAAGTTTGAAAATTATGTCCTGTCTGCGCAATGAGTGAGAATTTTCGATGCGGTATTTATCCGCCATCTGCAGCAATTCCTCAATTGGCTTGGTTTTGAATTCTTGCAGGTAAAGTCTGACGCGATTTTCAGAATAATGTGATGGTTGTCGCATATGGCGCTCATACTGCGTCAATCCGTATTCCCGAATAACAGAAGCATCTTTATCTTTCACCGTTGCATCTTTCTGTTCGGGAACAGTATTTTTTTCCGGTTCTTCACCGTTTTTTTCAGGCACTTTTGCCTCGGGTTCGGCAGTTTCTTTGTCGTTTGTCTTTTCGGATTTGGTGCGTCTAACTCGGCGCTTCGGTTTTTGTTCTTTTTCCTCTGTCTTTGTTTTTGTCGATTTGACACGCCTTTTTTTAACTTTTTCCTCTTTCTCGGCAACGGTGACACCTTTGGAATTGTTCAATTCCAATTCTTCTTCCTTTTTCTTTTTTCTCGGCATTTTTATACCTCTCGGTTAAATTGTTTTTCACATTTTGTCCGGCGCTGAAATCCCGCAGATTTTCAGCCCATTTTTAATCGTCTCGGCTGCAGCAGTGATAAGAGCGAGTCTCGCTGCAGAAATTCTTTTATCGTTTTCATCCACCACACGATATTTCGTGTAAAAATTATGAAATTTTTTCGCAAATTCGAGCAAGTAGAAAGGAATTATATGTGGTTGAAGGTTCTGTGCCGTTTTTTTGACTATATATGGGAATTTCGACATCTTTCGCACCAGTTCGATTTCCTCGCGTTCCTTTAAGAGTGATATGTCGGAATTCGCTATTTCCTCAATGTCGATTCCCTTGTTTTGCGCAAATTCGAGAATACTGCGGATTCTCGCATACGCGTATTGTATATAATATACAGGATTTTCATCGGATGTTTTCCGCGCAAGGTCGAGGTCGAAATCGAGATGCGCTTCTATTTTTCGCGTGAGGAAGAAATATCTTGCCGCATCGGTGCCGACATCGTCGATAAGTTCCGTCATCGTTATCAATTTTCCCGCTCGCTTCGACATCTTTATTTTTTCACCGCCTTCGATAAGGTTCACCTGTTGGAGAATTAATACTTTCAACTTTCCGCTGTGTCCAAGTGCTTCCATCGCTGCATCAAGCCTTCCGCTATGTCCGTGATGGTCGGGACCGAGTATCGTATATACCACATCGAAACCACGCTCCTCGAATTTGTTCGCGTGATATGCGATATCCACGAGACCATACGCCAATTCACCATCCGATTTAATGAGAACGAAATCCTCCACATTGGGCGAAATTCGAGATGCAGCAAACCAAAGTGCGCCGTCCTTTTCGTAGGTCTGACCCGATTTTTTCAATCGTTCCAGAACCTCTTCGACCTTACCGCTTTTGCGAAATTCTTTTTCAGAAAACCACATATCGAACTCGGTTCTAAAATTTTTCAGCGTATCCTGCTGCTCGATTGTAATTCGATGAACAATCCATTCCTTTGGATTTTCAGAAATCGCGCTTTGGAGGTATTCTTTTGCGTATTCGATAAGATATTCGCCGAAATATCCGCCTTCGGGGATTTGCGCATTTTTACCTTCGATTTGTGCAATTCTTGCGGCAAAACTTTCGCCGAGCAATCTTATCTGATTTCCCGCATCGTTGAGATAGAATTCCGTGGAAACATCATTTCCGCAAGCCCGGAGAGCACTGGCAAGAGTGGAACCGACAGCGGCGGCTCGCGCGCTTACTATGTTCATCGGTCCTGTCGGGTTCGCACTGACAAATTCTAATTGAATTTTGCGGGGATTACTGCATTTCGACTGCCCAAAATCATTGCCACTCTCCAAAATATTTTTCACCATTTTTAGCAGAATATCTTTTGATAGATAAAAATTGATATATCCTGCACCAGCAACTTTCACAGAACCGATTTTTTCGGGCAATGGCAC
>JALTEE010000220.1 GCA_027007865.1 bacterium | reverse complement strand
ATGCTGAATCAATTTGCATTCAAGCACGGCAGTGGAGCGATACCGGAAGTCGTTAAGAGCCAGAATAAATACTTTGTGCTATCTGTAGATGAAGTTGTTCCGAAAAAATTCAAAAATTTCGACGATGCAAAATGGTTTGTTAAGAAAAAGATTCTTGCATCGGCATATCACAAAAAATGCAAACAACTCGCGCAACAAGCGCTTGCGAAAATACATTCGGGCGAATCTATTAAAGATGCCGTCGAGCAGTTCGGCGCACAATACCTAAAAACTCCTCTCGTGGGGATTTTCGAACAAATACCTGACCACGGCTTCGACCCGTGGATTTCCGGAGCCGTTATGGGCATCGATGCTGCCGACTCGATTTCAAACATCGTCGAAACAAACGATGGAAAATTCTACATCGTGAAACTGCTCGAATATCAACATCCCGATATGGCGGATTTCAGCAATCAAAAAGAACAGATTCGCCAGCAAATCTTTCAGACGAAACGCGACAACGCATACAACCAATGGTTCTCTAACCTGAGAGAACATACGAAAATCGAAGATTTCAGGGCAAAATTTTTCGGCAATGAAACGGGAGAAGAATCCGACACAACGCAACAATAGAAAATAATCAGGATTATCAGGGTTTTAAGATTAGGCAGAATTTGAAAAACCGCGGGGCGCTGTCCCGGTGCGCAAGAAGGAAAACAAAATAAAAATCCTGCGAGCCAAAATACCACCGCAATCGAATATAGCCCTGTGCGCTCCACCCATTTCAGCGGCACATAGCAGGCAATCCGATAAATTTCTTCACTTGACACCGACCATAAATTCATTATATTTATTATGGAATTAGCGGATATTACAAAACATTAAATAGGAGATTGTAATTATGCCGACAGCAACAATCGATATAAAAACACTTCGCAAAGTTGTCCATGAGGAAGTCGAAGACGCTGTTCGTAAAGTATTGGACGATGAGATTCGTGTTAAACTTGCACAGCTTATCTTACGCTCGATACCCTATGTATCCGATGAGGAACAAGCTGAATTAGAGAAAAAGTTCGGTTCGCTCGAAGAATTAAGAAAAGGGGAATTTATAGATGTCACGGACAGAGTGGTTCATTTCCGCAAAGGATAAGGTTGTTCGATACATTGACCGTCTGCCGAAGTATGAATCGGGAAGGATTTGGGATTCATTGGCTCAACTTCTCGATTTCCTGGAGCATGAGAAACACTGGGAAGGTATCAATATAAAACCTTTTCATGGCAGGATGAAAGGAGCATATCGTATTCGGGTAGGCAAATTACGACTGATTATCGAAATTGAACACGACGAAAAAGTAGTTCGGGTCCTGGCTATTGATTCACGGGGAGATGTCTATCGGTAACATACATTAACCTTTGTCCCGCTTGACACCGACCATAAATTCATTATTTTCATTATGAAAGTAGCGGATATTACGAAACATCAAACAAGAGGTGTTCTATTGAAAGGCATTGAATACATAATAGACGACCACGGCAAAAGAAAAGCGGCGGTAATCGACCTCGACATATATGGCTATCTGTGGGAAGATATCCACGACATTCTTGTGGTCGAATCGCGCAAAAGCGAACCCCGAGTGCAGTGGGAAGATGTAAAGAGAAAGCGCCATGAAGAAGAACACTCAAGAATATAGAATAACTATAGCGTCTTCCGCCGAAAAGGAAATTCTCTCGTTGCCTGACAATACATACGAGCGAGTCGAGAAAGCAATTAACTCTCTAAAACTCGACCCGAGACCGCACGGCACAATGAAATTGAAAGGGAAAAGGAATGTCTATCGTATAAGAGTTGGCGCTTATCGCATTGTTTATTCGGTAGATGACAAAAAGCGAATTGTTGACATAAGTTATGTGAGACATAGAGGCAAGGCATATAAAAAATGACATTCCCCCTGACACGAGCCAACCTTCCATTATCTTTTCAGGCAGGTAAGAAAAACAAAATGAAAATCCTGCGATCCCAAATACCATCGCAAGCGAATTTAGCCCTGTGCGCACCGCCTGTTTCAGCGCAGCCATACGGTAAATCCGATAAATTTCTTCACTTGACACCGACCATAAATTCATTATATTTATTATGGAAGTAGCGGATATTATGCAATATCAAATAGGAGATTGTAACTATGCCAACAGCAACAATGTCATTAGATGCGCTCGTCGAGTTCTTGCGTAGTCTTGATGATAGAACAAGAAAATATATTTTTGAGCATGTTTTCGTCGTGAGTGATACATCTCCGCTTTCTGCCGCCGAGCGCAAGAGCATGGAAAAGGGGATGAGAGAATATCGGCAAGGTCGGGTGATAAAATGGCAGGCTGGAGAATAGTATTTTCCGATGAAGCACACAAGCAATATCAAAAATTGCCCATAGGTTACCGCAGAAATATCGATATTATTCTTAAAAAGCTTACCAAACGGGAACTCATCGATATAAAGCCTGTCAAAGGTGAAAAAAATGTCTATCGCATACGACTTGGTAAATACCGAGTTCTTTTTACTGCAATAACTGAAGATAACACCTATTTTATATTCAGGATTTCAACCAGAGGCGGCGCTTATAAAAAATGACATTCCTCTTGACACAAGCCAACCTTCCATTATCTTTTCAGGCAGGTAAGGAAAACAAAATGAAGAACATGCACACCAAAATATTCAAGGGGAAGAGATGCCCATAGCTATCGATGAAATAAAACTGGGCGAACTGATAGAAAAAGCTGTCCATAAAGCGGTCGAGGAAGAATTTGACCACAAATTTATGGAACTCATGCTAAGGCTTATTCCGTCCGCCACAGATGAGGAGCAGCGAGAAATCGAGGAAATGTTCGGCGAAGACCCGGGCGAAGACGATGTCGCAAGAGTCATAATCATGGAGCGAGAATAATGTACCAAGTGGCTCTGAGCAATCAGGCAGATAAGAAAATCAAATCCGGTCTGTTGTCAGAGGATACGCTTTTTAACTTGCTCGATAGCTTCATCGATTCTGTTAAAGGTATTGATACAACAAGCGATGTAATAAAGCTTTCGGGAAAATGGAAAGGTTGCTATCGAATTCGATATGGTAAATTAAGAATTGTCATAAAAGTAGATTTCAGCAAAAAATACATACTTGTGAAAAAAATCGGAGCACGCAAGAATGTATATCGTTAGCATTCATTACTACTTCAGTTTTCCTCCTTGACAAAACCAAATCCCTCATTATCTTTTCAGGCAGGAGGAAAACAAAATGAAAACCCTGCGAGCCAAAATATCATCCCAATCGAATTTACGCCGTCTTTTCGCCGTTCCCGATATATCGGGGTTGGTGAAGGTGGCTTTTCTATCTAACCCCCCAACCTTTCGCTACGCTCAAGGTCTGTCCCCCTTGATAAGGGGGACAAATTTGCAAAGTGAAACGGAGCAAATTAGGGGGTTGAAACCGAAAAAACCCAAAAACTATTAAACAAGAAATTTTCTTATGAAAAACACAATCATTTTTGCACTGGCTTTTTTCCTTTTTGCCGCCGTGTGCCTTGCCCAGCCGACTATCGAGTGGCAAAAATGCCTCGGCGGAAGTGATGATGATGAAGCGCATTCCATTCAACAGACATCTGATGGTGGATACATCGTGGCGGGATATTCATGGTCCAATGATGGCGATGTCAGCGGATGGCACGACTGTAGGGATTATTGGGTAGTGAAGTTGAATTCATCGGGCGATATCGAGTGCCAGAAATGTCTCGGCGGAAGTGATTATGATGAAGCGTATTCCATTCAACAGACATCTGATGGCGGATACATCGTGGCGGGATATTCCAGTTCCAATGATGGCGATGTCAGCGGATGGCATGAAGGATATGATTCTGATGGAAATCCGACTTATGATTATTGGGTAGTGAAGTTGAATTCCGTGGACGATATTGTCTGGCAGAAATGTCTCGGCGGAAGTGATTATGATAAAGCGCATTCTATTCAACAGACATCAGATGGTGGGTTCATCGTGGCGGGATATTCCAGTTCCAATGATGGCGATATCAGCGGACATCACGGAAGCACAGGTTACCCATATTATGATTATTGGATAGTGAAGTTGAGTTCATCGGGTGATATCGAGTGGCAGAGAAGCCTCGGCGGAAGTGCTCGTGATGAGGCGTATTCCGTTCAACAGACATCAGATGGTGGGTTCATCGTGGCGGGATATTCTTATTCTAATGATGGCGATGTCAGCGGAAACCACGGAATGCCAGGTTCTCCTGATTATTGGGTAGTGAAGTTGAATTCTACTGGCGACATTGTCTGGCAAAAATGTCTTGGCGGAAGTGGTTATGATGAAGCGGCTTCCATTCAACAGACATCCGATGGCGGGTTCATCGTGGCGGGATATTCTTATTCCAATGACGGCGATGTCAGCGGAAACCACGGCAGAGGCGATTATTGGGTAGTGAAATTGGACTCTGCGGGCACTATTGTTTGGCAGAGAAGCCTCGGCGGAAGTGATGAGGATTGGGCGGCTTCCATTCAACAGACATCCGATGGCGGGTTCATAGTGGCGGGATGGTCCGACTCCAATGATGGCGATGTCAGCGGACATCACGGCATGATGGATTATTGGGTAGTTAAGTTGAATGCTGCGGGCGACATTGTTTGCCAGAAATCTCTCGGCGGAAGTGCTAATGATGATGCGACTTCCATTCAACAGACATCCGATGGCGGGTTCATCGTGGCGGGATATTCTTATTCCAATGATGGCGATGTCAGCGGATACAACGACTGGGGAGATTATTGGGTAGTGAAGTTGTCGCCGGAAGAAGGAATAAGCGATGATAACAATGGGTTGCAACCCCTTGCCTATACAATCAGCGCATATCCCAATCCGTTCAATTCATCGTGCGCAATCACGCTGTCCGGTATCAACAAGGGAGCATGCTCCCTTGTTGATGGAACGGTTGAGATCTACGATTTGCGGGGGAATGTTGTTGCAACCCCCTACTCACTGCGTTTGTCTGTCCCCCTTAATAAGGGGGACAGAAACCGAGCGTCAGCGAAGGTTTCAGGGGGTTCAGATCAGGGGGTTTATATTTGGCATCCCGATAAATCAACCCCATCAGGAATATATTTGATAAAAGCAACAATCGGCGACCGGATAATCACCAAGCGCGCAGTATTGCTCAAATAGCGCACTGGCTGTGCGAGACAGAGATGTCGCTGCTCGGGCTCGCCGAAGCGCAGTGGTTCGATGGCAAAATGCGCTTGGGTTCGTTCGGCGACCCCGTGCGAGGAACAGTCACGGTATGATGCGGAACTTTGAACTCGAAACTATTGACTATCAATATTTCTTCGTAATATCTTCGCCTGTTTTTGCATCGATGATTCTAAAATTTTCCGGCGGAACGGAAGCATCTGCGAAAACGGTGAGTTTTATTCCATAAGCGCTTTTGAAATCGTCGATTCTCTCGCTGCCGTCGGAAAAGAATTCTTCTGCAACGGACGGGTGAACGAGTATCATCGCATTTCCTGAAAAATTTCTCTTTGCGTGAATGAGCCATCTTTCGATGTTTGCCACCATCGTGCTGGGCGAAAATATTCTGCCGACGCCACGGCAAACGGGGCAATTGTCCGTAATACGCGAAAAGACGGACTGCTGAATGCGCTGTCTCGTCAGGATAATCATTCCGAAAGCATTCACGGGGAGCATCTTCGTATGCGCACGGTCTTTGCGGAGCGCATCCAAGAACGCTCGCTCGACTTTCTGGATATTTTCGGCGCGCGTCATATCGATGAAATCGACTGCAATAATTCCGCCGATGTCCCGCAATCGCAGTTGCCGCGCTATTTCTTCGAGCGCTTGGAGGTTCACTTTTAGCACCGTGTCCTCGAGTTGTTTTTTGCCGATGAACCTTTTTGAATTGACATCTATCGCTGTCAGCGCTTCTGTTTGGTCGATAACGATTTCTCCACCGTCGGGAAGTTGCACGGCACGGCGCATCATATCGTCGATTTGCTTTTCGATTTTGAAATGGTCGAATATCGGCGCTTTTTTAGCGTAAAGTTCTATTCTATCAACGAGTTCCGGCGCAACTTGACCGACATAGTCCACGATTTTCTTGTATTCATCCTCGTCGTCGATAGTGAATTTATCCACATCGGAGGAGAACTGGTCTCGCACAAGAGCGGGAATGAGTCCCGCATCGCGAAATACAAGAGAGCCTGTTGGAAGCGATTTTGCCCGCTGGACAATTTTTTGCCATGCCTGTTCGAGCTGTTCCAAATCTTGTTTTATATCTTCTGTGGAGCGTCCTTTTGCAATTGTCCGAACGATGACACCGAATTCTTGCGGTTTGAGCGCTGCGACGGTTTTTCTCAATCGGTATCGCTCGCTTCTATCGCGTATTTTCCGCGAAACGCCGATGTGCTTTGCGCCGGGAATTATCACGAGATATCTGCCTGCGATGCTCAACTGTGTGGTGCATCGCGCGCCTTTCGTGCCGATTGGCTCCTTGACGATTTGCACGAGCAATTCCTGTCCTTTGTGCAAAATTTTCTGAATCTGCATTCCATATTGCGATGCCTGCGGCTGGTGCAGCGATTCGTCGTCGTCGTCCATCTCGGAATCGGCGAACGGGTCGAATTTTGAAATATCGCGAATGTGCAAAAAAGCGCGCTTCGGAATACCGATTTCTATAAATGCCGCTTGCAAACCAGGAATGACATTTTCCACAATACCTTTATAAATATTTCCAACCATTCTGCGCTGGTCGGCGCGCTCTATCATCAACTCGACGAGTTTTTCGTCTTCCAGAACGGCGACGCGCCTTTCGTGCAGTTGAACATTTACTACTATTTGATTAGTGTTTTTCATTTTCAGCCTCGATTACAATTTTTCGTTCGTTTTCCGACACTCTTCCGATATAAATTTTCATTGCATTTTTGGGAACGACTTCATTCGTAAGTCTATCCGCCCATTCGACTATCGATATGCCGTCGCCGCTCCAAAGATATTCCATTATCTCGCCTGCTGTGTCGGGGTCGAGCTCTTTCACTCGATACAGGTCGATATGGTATATCGTAAAATTGCCGTCGTATATATTGACGATGACAAACGACGGACTTTTTACAATGTTCACACCGAATGCACGGCATATTCCTCTCGTTAATGTCGTTTTTCCCGCGCCGAGTTCGCCATATAGCAGCAAAACATCGCCCTGTTCGATTTCCGATGCGAATTTTTCGCCAAATTTTTCTGTTTCATCGGCGGATTTTGTAAAAAATTCTCTGCGAAACATTTTATACTTATGAATGTTCTTCTAAAAATTTTCTAATCGTGTCGAATGTGATAAAATCCGCCTTGTTCACGAGAATTGCTTCCGATGTTCGATAGCCATTGTCCCCTTCGTGAGCGTGAACGGCGATTATATGAACGACCTCGTCGGGAAGGCGCATTTCGTATGCGAGCGCCGCGCCCGAAAACGGATGGCGCAAAATCTTGCCCAGCGAACTTTTCACTATCTTGCCATCTTTCGATTTCGTATATTCCAAAAATTTTCCGACATCGTGAAGTATCGCGCCGGCGAGCAAAACATCACGCTCGTATCTAAATTTCGGATACATACTTTTCAATGTTTCTGCGCTGCGCAGTGCGATTTCAGCAACTGCGGATGTATGTTCCAGCAATGTTATGGGACAATTCGGTATCAACAGTGTGAACGGAATTTTATCCAAATCGTCTTCGTTCCATCCGCCGCGCAAAACCGCTTCTTCGAAGCATTTCTTCACTTTCTCGCGCAGTTCCTCATCGCCGATTTCCTCGAGCAGACGAATTTTCTCCCAGATTTTTTCCATAAATTTTCCTCCTGTGATATTTTTATAATAGGCATCCGTTCAGTTTATAAAATTCTTACTCTTCAAGTATAAAACGCTTTTCCCATTAAACAAGTGAAAATCGAATTTTGTTTTGGTTCAAAAAATCAAAAATCCCAATTTTACTCACACATTAAATTCCCCGTATCATTATGAATATCAAGGGAATAGCAAGTAGTGAAAATATTATCATAC
>JALTEE010000219.1 GCA_027007865.1 bacterium | reverse complement strand
CAATAGTTTTGTAAAACTTTCGGAGTTTTACGATGGCGATAATGTATTCTGAAAATTTCAAGAAAATTCTCGAACTTTCGCGCGATGAAGCGGGCAGGCTCGGACATAATTATATCGGTCCCGAGCATCTATTGCTGGGAATAATTAGACACGGAAACAATACAGCAATCGACATTCTCGTTCAAGCACGAATAAATCCCGACGATATTCGAAAAACACTCGAGGAGATGCTGGAACACGGCGAAGAAACTTTTTTTGTCGGGAATATTATAATGACTTCGCGAGCGCAAAAGATGGCTGAATTTGCCGCTGCAGAAGCTCGAAACACTGGTTCACCGCGGGTGGGAACGGAACATCTGCTACTCGCGCTTCTCAAAGATGCCCGCAGTCTTCCTGCGCAAGCTATGATGTTTTACGACCTTGCTTACCGCGATGCAGTTCGCCAGTTGGCTGCGATTCGCACAGCAGGACACCCGAGAAGAAAAATGCGGCATTCTAAAACACCAGCGCTCGACAGCTTTTCGCGAGACATCACCGCACAGGCAATCGATGGGAAACTCGACCCCGTAATTGGCAGGGATAACGAAATCGAGCGCGTTACTCAGGTGTTGTGCCGCAGAAAAAAGAATAATCCTGTTCTCATAGGTGAACCCGGCGTTGGAAAAACTGCGATTGCAGAAGGACTTGCACAGCGTATTTCCCAGAAAGAAGTGCCGTATTTGCTCCAGAATAAGCGACTTATTTCACTCGACCTTGCTGCGATGGTAGCAGGAACAAAATACCGCGGGCAGTTCGAAGAGCGCATCAAAGCCGTTATAGACGAGATTCTCGCAGACGGAAGCATAATTGTTTTTATAGACGAACTTCACACGGTAGTCGGTGCTGGCGCTGCCGAAGGCGCTCTCGATGCATCCAATATGCTGAAACCGCTTCTCGCATCGGGTGAACTGCAAATTATAGGTGCTACTACCGCAGAAGAATATAGAAAATATGTCGAGAAAGATGGTGCGTTGGAGCGGAGATTTCAAACAATTTATGTGAACCCGCCGTCATATCAAGAAACGATAAGCATTCTCCAGGGCTTGAGGCCGTATTATGAAGAGCACCACAAGATAAAGATTTTAGACGATGCCATCGAAGCATCGGTGCGATTTTCGGATAGATTTATACAGGGAAGATTCCAGCCCGACAAGGCAATCGATATTCTTGACGAAACAGGCGCTATGCTCAATCTCGCAGAATATGTCAAGCCGAAATATTTGCAGGACATCGAAGTTAAAATTGCGCAAAAGGAGCAGGAAAAACATATATTTATAGCAGACCAGGATTATGAGCGTGCAGCATCGATTCGAGACGAGATAAGATTTCTGCGTCGGAAACTTATAGATGAAGAGCAATCGTGGCACAAAGCCCGCGACCAGCACAGACCGATTATGAAGCCCGAGCATGTGGCGAAAGTGTGCAGCAAAATTACAGGTGTTCCGCCTGAAGAAATCGGAAAGGAAGACCAAAAACATATGTTGAATATGGAGGAGGAGCTTTCAAAATCCCTCATCGGTCAAGAGGAAGCTATCGCAGCGCTTTCCAGTGCTATTCGCAGGTCTCGCTCCGGCCTTGGAAATCCCGACCGTCCTGTGGGAAGTTTCCTGTTTTTGGGGCCTACGGGTGTCGGCAAAACGGAGATGGCAAAAGTGCTGACAAAATTTCTCTTCGGCTCTGTGGATGCAATGGTGCGGATAGATATGTCGGAATATATGGAAAAATTTGCGATATCTCGTCTTGTAGGCGCTCCGCCGGGATATGTCGGATACGAAGAAGGCGGAACACTATCCGAAGCGGTTAGACATCACCCGTATTCAGTCGTTCTTTTCGATGAAATTGAAAAAGCGCATCCGGAAGTTTTCAATTTGCTGCTGCAAATTCTCGAAGACGGTATGTTGACGGACAGTCTTGGCAGACGCATCGATTTTAAGAACACAATTATTATTATGACATCCAATATTGGCACACAGGAACTTGTTTCAGCACGCCTCGGTTTCGACGGCACAGACGAGATGCCGGAATTCGAAGCGATGAAGAATCAACTCATCAATCAAGTAAAAAAAGTTCTGCGGGTAGAATTGATAAACAGAATAGATGAAGTGATTGTATTTCGTCCGCTGTCGCTCGAAAGTATAGAACAAATAGTCGAGCTTCAATTATCCGAATTGAACTTCAGAGTGAAGCACAAGGGGCTCGTTCTTGTTGCAGATAAGAATGCCCGGTGCTGGCTTGCCCAAAAAGGATACGACCCAAATATGGGTGCTCGTCCTCTGAAAAAGGCAATCCAGCAATATGTGGAAAACCCGATTTCGGAAAAGATATTATCGGGAGAAATCCCGTGGAATCATATAATTAGAATCGAAGTAGATGA
>JALTEE010000218.1 GCA_027007865.1 bacterium | reverse complement strand
AACCCTGCAAAATAGGTGATTTTTGAGTTCTTTGATATGCGTTTTTATTTACCCCCTCTATCCTCTAACTCCTTTCTCCCCAAGGAGAAAGGAGGATTCCCTTCTCCCTTTGGGAGAAGGTGTCCCGCCCTGTCGGGACAGATGAGGGGCGACAGGAAATATCTATCACTATGAAACACAATGAGTTAGGCATGGAGGTAAAAAATCCAAAAATTGGAGGTAAAAGTAGTTCTCTCATAACAAGTTAGAATAAATTGCAGAAAGCATAAGAAAAATCAAGAAACAGGAGGTCATTATGTTGAAGGGAAAGATGGCAGAAGCCCTTAACAAGCAGATAAACGAGGAGTTTTTCTCGGCGTATCTGTATCTGTCGATGTCGGGATATTTCGAATCGATAGGTCTCAAAGGCTTCGCAAACTGGATGATGGTCCAATACAAGGAGGAGGTGGACCACGGGATGAAGTTCTATAACTATTTGCTTTCGCAGGGAGCGGATATAAAACTTTTGCCGATTGCAGAACCGCCGCACACTTGGGATTCCCCGCTGAATGCCTACGAGGAAACGCTGAAACACGAGCAGCACATCACGAAGTGCATAAACGACATCGTAGATTTAGCGGAGGAACTAAAGGACAGAGCAACATTCAATTTCTTGCAGTGGTATGTCGATGAGCAAATCGAGGAGGAGGAGAACGATAGGGAAATTATCGATAAGTTGAAACTCGTCGGCGACAATAAGTCGGGTTTATTTATGCTCGACAAAGACCTTTCGGCAAGAATATATAAACCACTTGCAACAAATGAGGAGGTGTAAAAATGAACGAGGAAAAAGGAATGCCCCTTATCGGAGAAAAATTCCCCGAAATCGAGGTGCAAACAACCCACGGCAAGATGAAATTGCCAGATGCTTTCGAGGGTAAATGGTTCATCTTATTCAGCCATCCCGCAGATTTTACCCCTGTCTGCACGAGCGAATTTGTGGCGTTTCAGAAAAGATACGACCAGTTCGAAGAACTTGGATGCGGGCTAATCGGCCTTTCCATCGACCAAGTATTTTCGCATATCAAGTGGGTGCAATGGATTAAGGAAAATTTAGATGTCGAGATTAAATTCCCCATCATTGCCGATGATGTCGGAAATGTTTCCAAAAAACTCGGTTTGATTCATCCAGCGAAAGGCACAAATACGGTTCGTGCGGTTTTCATCGTCGACCCGAAGGGGAATATCCGAGCGATGATTTACTATCCACAGGAACTTGGAAGAAATATGGACGAAATCGTTCGTGCGGTTAAGGCACTGCAAATATCGGATGATAATGGCGTCGCTATGCCAGCGAATTGGCCCAATAATGAACTCGTCGGCGACGAAGTGATTATAGGACCAGCCTCGGATGAGAAAACCGCAAATTCGAGAATGAAAAAATACGATTGTTTCGACTGGTGGTTCTGCCACAAAAAACTATAATTCTGGAGGTTTGAAAATGACCGAGAAAATGCAGGTCTATAAATGCGAAATCTGCGGCAATATCGTGGAGATGCTTCACGAAGGCAAGGGCGAACTTGTCTGCTGCGGGCAGCCGATGAAACTTTTCGAGGAAAAAACTGCCGACACATCGACTGAAAAGCATGTCCCATTCATTCAGCGTGAGGGCGATAAATACATCGTTAAGGTGGGCGAAAACACCGCTCACCCGATGGAGGAGAAACATTATATCGAGTGGATAGAACTAATCGTCGATGGCGTTATCCACAGAAAATATTTGAAACCCGGCGATTCTCCTGAGGCGGCGTTCGATGTCCCCGAGGGCAGCGATGTTTGGGCGAGAGAGTATTGCAATATCCACGGACTATGGGTGAAAAAATAAAGAGGAGGTTTCATTATGGCGAGTATCAAGGGCACGAGGACGGAGAAAAATCTGCTTACCGCATTCGCTGGTGAATCGCAGGCACGCAACCGATACGATTATTTCGCATCGCAGGCGAAAAAAGATGGCTATGTCCAAATCTCGAATATTTTCAAGGAGACCGCTCTCAACGAGAAGGAACACGCCAAGCGGTTGTTCAAATTTCTCGAGGGCGGCGAAGTCGAGATACAAGCGGCATATCCTGCTGGCATTATCGGCACGACGGCGGAAAATCTTGCGGAATCTGCTGGCGGAGAGCATTACGAGTGGACAGAAATGTATCCCGGATTTGCGAAAATTGCCGATGAGGAAGGATTTTCCGAAATCGCACAGGTATTTCGCAACATAGCGGTTGCGGAGAAACAGCACGAGAAACGCTTCCTCGCTTTATTGAAAAATATCGAGGATGACACGGTATTTGTCAAGGATGGCGAGGTATATTGGCGATGCAGCAACTGCGGGTATATTTATAAAGGCACTCGGCCGCCGGAGAAATGTCCCGCCTGCGCCCACCCAAAAGC
>JALTEE010000217.1 GCA_027007865.1 bacterium | reverse complement strand
AAAATAATATTTTGCATTTAATATAAAATCTATTCCTGATAGTTTGATATCAGATATACCCATTTTGCCGAATGAATATACGCCCTTCCCTTTAATAACCAATTTGTCCTTTAATGCTTTGAATATTATGTTAGTTCTCGCTGCATTTATTGATATATTATCTTTTATTTTCTCGATACTATAGCCTGTGTTCACGGATAACCTTTTATAGTCATATCTAATATTTCCATCTATTTCAAATCTATTATACTCCGATAGATTTTCGTATGTAAGAGTCGGTCTCCCATTAGTTCCGCTATTATGATTCGGCACAATATATATTTCCAGACTATCCATTGGGTTGTAATGCTCCATTTCCGCGGAGAGATTGGTATTAAAATTCGAAGGCAAATTTATAGAAAATCCTCCACCTGCAAGATAGCCGTTTTGTCTTCCTAATTCTATATCTAATGTCGAATCTCCAGTATTATCGCTGTTTTCACGGTTTCCAGCGTCGATGCTGGAGCGGTATTGCCAATCAAGATATTCGCACCAAATAGTAAGATTGTCCGATAGTAAATCGGATGTTAAATCCCCGCCAAGTCCAATTTCCATAGAACCCATATCGAACCAATCAGAGTGCAAATCATAGTCTGATATTATAGTATCCATTCTATCGTAAGAGATTTCGTCGAGAGGCATCCACCAGCGATTTTTGTCGATTCTAAATGTAAATCCAGGAGTAATAAAATAGATATTTTTAGAAATTCTCCCCGCATATACATTGGTTCCATAATCGGAGAAATCATCAGGTTCGTCGGAGCGAGAAACTTTATTCGACCAAAAACCGATTTGTCTTCTACCGAATAAATTCGGAAAATCGAGCGAATCGGTCTGTAATGACCAATCCTTGAACATATTTGCAAATAATAATTTAACTTCAGTATCCTTCAAAAAACTTTTTTGAACTATAGCATCCATCGAAATACCAGCGTATCCTATGCCAAACTTTTGTGTATTTTTAAATGTCGGCTCGGCATAGGAATAGTTTCCTACAAGTCCCAGCGGGTCGCCTGATGAAAAGAATTCTCTATTATATGATGCGTTTATACTAAACGAATTATCGTTTAATGTTATCCCAACCGAATCGAGTTCTATATGCGATGCGTAGATTGTATCGGATTTTAATGTATTTACATCGAATGACGAAAATGCACTTACACCATCTGCTATGTGAATTTTTAGATTAACATCCACTTGCATTTCGGGATTATAAAGCCGCCATCTTCCGTCGCCTATGTATCCGGGCATATCTCTATCCCGATATGTAATAAATTTCGACGCCAGTTGTCCGCTGAATAGTATTCGTGAAGACGAAGTCGTATTAGATAATATTTTTGCGCCGCCCGGATATGAGGCGGTTCCGTCATCGTTTATTTTAATAACAGAATTCCCCATATCTCCTCTCGTTGTTGGATTAAGCGGGTCGGCAGTCCAGTTGCCGTCCACAACAAATTTATATTCGTATTCACCGGGAGGCAAATCGATAGATATAGTCCATTCGCCATTATTGTTATCCATAAGTATATCGTTAGGATTCCAATTATTAAATTCGCCTGCAAGATATACTTCTCCCGCATCGGGATTATAATATTTGAATATCGCTTTTCCTGCATTTGTATCTTTTGCCTTTTCCGATTGAAGAGCCTTACTTTGCTCGTTATTTGCAATATTAATTACGGAGTTTTTCCCACCATATCCGTCATCTGTTGAATTGGGATTTCCAGAATCTTCTTTCCAAACTCCATCGACAATAAATTTATATTGATATTTCCCCGGGGCTATTTTAATAGTAATTTTGAATATACCCGATTTGTCTCGCTCCATTTTGTCTTTATTCTGACTCCAATTATTGAAGTCTCCCGCAACATATACATCCTTTGCTGTTGTGTCCGAATATGTAAATATAACACCGTTTTCTGTTATTTCATACCCTGCACTTGCAATGGAAATTACAGTTGAAATTAAAAATACTATTGTTAGAATATTTTTCATTTTATTCTCCGATATTAAAAATAAACCCGTAAATATGTTTTAATTTGTTTGCTTATTCCTTGATTCGAATTAACATTCACAAAATCGTCATCATTAGTCAAATCGTCGTTAGAATCGTTCGGTTCGCCGAATTCGACGAAGAAATCCGTATTAGACCACGCAAGATATTGAAATTGCACAAAAAGCGTTTGTCGCGATTCGGATATTTCATTGACATTAACGGTTCTAATATATAATTTCCATTTCTTCGATAAATTAGCATTAAGTTCCAAACCGAAAGCCTGTATTTCATAGGAAGTATTCAAATCCTTCCATTTGAACTGCAATCTTACTTTTGCAAAATAGTTTTCAAATGAAATTTCATTAAACAGTGAGGAATATATTTTGTAATCGTTGTAG
>JALTEE010000216.1:2981-8150 GCA_027007865.1 bacterium | reverse complement strand
GTCTAACTCATTGTGTTTCATAGTGATAGATATTTCCTGTTCCCCCTCATCTGTCCCGACAGGGCGGGACACCTTCTCCCGAAGGGAGAAGGGAATCCTCCTTTCTCCTTGGGGAGAAAGGAGTTAGAGGATAGAGGGGGTAAATAAAAACCCATATCAAAGAACTCAAAAATCACCTATTTTGCAGGGTTCATTTTTTTTGTTGAATTTAGAATCTGAAACACTATCCAATTTTTCGTTCCACCAGTATCTTATCAGTATGATAAAAGAAAAATACTATAATGCCACAACATCTCACTATGTAGATATCACTGAAATACAATATTTATCTGTTATCTTCCGAAATGATTTTTGCTCTAACAACCCAGGCATCTGGATAACCCGCTCGTTTTACTTTGTTAAGAAGTTCTTCCACATCTTCGCTATTTGTGCAATTCCCGATTCTTACTTTGTAATATGGTGGGTCAAATTCCACAAAAACTTTCTCATCGATTTTTCCGCGTGCTGCGTTTGCAACATTTTCAGCATCGTCTTGCTGGAGCGATAAATATATTTGAACTCTATATCCCCAGATTTCTCGACGCGTATTTTCGCTGTTTTCCGATGATGAGAGGTATTCTGTGGAACTTGTTTGTTCCTTTTTTCGAGAAGGTGGTTCTTTTGCATTAACCAGCATCGGAGGCATTTCATCTGCGCCAGATGGCATAGAATATAGGAAATCGTTCACAGGAGATGGAGGTTTTTGCCCCATTGTCATACATCCCGAGAAGAAAACGGAAACGAGAAGCAATATTATTTTCCACCGATTACGCATACTTCACCCTTAAATCCAATTATCTGGTCGGTTATTCATAATGGTTTAATATACGAAACTATTATCATACCACAAAGGGAAATTTACCCCTTATAATTCCGTGCGTATTCCATCCCTTTATTGATTGCATCGGAATTCATCGGGATGAATTTTTTGTGTTTTACCACTGCGTTCAGTGAATCTAATACCACATCTTTCTGGAGAATTTTTGTTTTTTCGAGCACGGCGCCGATAATAACCATATTTGCCACGCGAAGCGAGCCAATTTCGTCCGCCATCTCGGTGGCAGGAAGCGGAAGAATTTCAATATCCGTTCGAGTCGGTTTTATGTCTATCATCGAAGTGTTGTAAATTAGCAATCCGCCGGGAGCGAGGTCTTTTTCGAACCGTTCCAATGAAGGCTTGTTCATTGCTATGAGAATATTGGGTTCGCTCACAACAGGCGAACCGATAGGGTCACTCGAAATTTTTACATGACAATTTGCGGTTCCGCCTCTCATCTCGGGACCGTAGGATGGTATCCATGTAGAGTTCCAACCGTGCCTCATTCCCGTTTCTGCAAGAGTTTGTCCGAGCAATAAAATTCCTTGCCCACCGAAACCTGCGATTAGCACCTTCGGATTACGGAAAATTTTTGGAACACTTTCAACATCGCCCTCAACTTCCATTCCCTCGTGCGCCAAACCGAGGATTTCGTGATATTTTTCAATAGGAACTGTTTCCAATGCTCTGTGCCAAGAGCCGACCTCGCGCTCATCGAGGACATCCTTATATACGCCCAGCGGGAATGTTTTCATCATCGCTTCCTCGACCCATTTTTTCGCATCGACAGGGGTCATTCGCCAGGCGCTAGGACACATAGAAAGCGTTTCCACAAGCGAAAATCCTTTGCCGTCGATTTGCGCTTGTATCGCTTTGCGAACTGCTTTGCGCGCTTTCATAAGATTTTTACCGTTCGTCAGAGCGATGCGTTCCACATACGCAGGTGCTTCCAGAGTAGATAGAAGTTCCGATACTTTCATTGGATAGCCTTCCCATGTAGCTTTTCTGCCGTAAGGACTGGTCATTGTTTTTTGCCCGAGAAGTGTTGTAGGCGCCATCTGCCCGCCAGTCATTCCATAAATTGCATTATTGACAAAGAAAACGGTGATATTTTCGCCGCGATTTGCCGCCTGAAGAATGTTATTCCCGCCAATTGCCGCGAGGTCGCCGTCACCCTGATACGAAATTACTATTGCATCAGGATGTGTTCGCTTGATTCCAGTTGCCACAGCAGGCGCTCTACCGTGAGCGACCTGAAAATTACCTGTGTCGAAATAATAATACACGAAAACCGAACATCCCACGGGTGAAATCATAATAGTGCGGTCTTTAATGCCGAAATCCTCAATCGCTTCAGCAATAAGTTTGTGCAAAATTCCGTGTCCGCAACCTGGGCAGTAGTGCGTATCCTGCTGATAATTGTCAGGCTTGCGGAGAAACTCATCATAGAACGACGACGGTTTTTTTAGAACATCTTTTAACTGTGCCATTTTTAAAAACCCTCCTTATTTCCTACGCTTTTATATTGTTACTAAACGACTATCACAATTATCGCTTATTTTGCAGCCTTTTCGAACTGTTCCAGCAATTCGGACACGGTTGGAACGACACCACCCATTCTGCCGAAAAAGTTCACGGGTTTCTTGCCCTCCACTGCGAGACGAACATCATCGACCATCTGCCCGTTCGACATCTCCGAAACGAGAAACGCCTTGACCTTTGATGATTCTGCGAGTTCGCGAATTTTCACCTTCGGGAACGGGAACAATGTTATAGGTCGCAGCATTCCAGCATTTATTCCTTTTTTGCGCGCTTCGTCCACAGCGGTATACATTACTCTGGATGTCGTTCCGTATGCGATGCCGATTATTTCTGCCCCGTCGAGTTTGTAATCCTCGTATCTGACCTCATTTTGCTCCATTTTTTTATACTTTTCTTGAAGATGCACATTGTGTTCCTCCATTTCTTCCGGGTCGAGATAGATGGAGTTGATGAGGTTTTTTCGTGTTTTTGCATCTCCCATAGCAGCCCAATCGGTTTTGTCAGGTTTCTTTTTTACAGGTTCTGGAAATTCTACTGGCTCCATCATTTGCCCGTTAAAGCCGTCTGTCAGCACTACTGTTGGATTTCGATATTTATCGGCGAGTTCGAATGCGAGCATAGTTAAATCGCACATTTCCTGTGCGGAATTCGGTGCGAGAACGAGGAGTTTGTAATTTCCGTGTCCGCCGCCTTTAACGATTTGATTATAATCCGCCTGCGATGGTGCGATATTTCCCAGTCCGGGACCGCCGCGCATAACATCGACGATTACAATCGGTAGTTCCGAGCCTGCGGAATATGAAATTCCTTCCATTTTGAGCGATATTCCCGGACCCGATGACGCCGTCATCACACGGACACCGCCGCCAGCAGCGCCATAGCACATCTGAATTGCGGCGATTTCCGATTCCGCTTGCAAAAATACTTTTCCCGCAAGAGGAAAATATTTTGCAGCAGCGTGCGCAATTTCCGATGCAGGCGTGATTGGATAGCCAAAATAGGCATCGCATCCAGCGAGGAGCGCACCTTTGATTACCGCTTCATTCCCTTTGATTAATTCCTTTGCCATATTATCACCTCATTTTGTTTGAAAAAAGTTTACGATAAAATTTAGTCCTTTCGATAGACGACGATAGCGTCCGGTTCGGGACAGGTATAGAAGCAAAGCGTGCAGCCAGTGCATCCTTCGCCTTTGTATTGGGCGGGATGGTAGCCGAGATTATTGATTTCCTTCGATGTCTCGATTACATTCACAGGGCAGATGTCGATACATAGCCCGCACCCTTTGCAGTGGTCTTTGTGAACCTCGATTCTTGCCATTAAAAAACCTCCTGAAAACATTGTTATGTGTTATAGAGCGAAAAATAAATTTTAAGAAATGAAACAATATAAATCACAATTTTTTTCTGTCAAGAATAAGATATTTTTTCATAGAATACTTACTTCGTAAAGTTCTTGACAAATTCTGGAAGTTAAATATCATTATTAAGCATGAAAAATCTTCAAAGGAGCGAAATGAATTTGATGAAATATGCGATTATTTCTGCGATAATTTTAATCTCGTTTGATGCGTATGGCGCCACATATTATGTTTCTTCCACTGGCAGCGACACATCTGATGGGTCGTTTGCGCATCCTTGGGTGATACCCGGATTCGGTTCGAAAAATATTTTGGGCGGAGATACCCTCGTTATCCTATCCGGCGAATATGTTATGACGGATTTTTACGACGATATGATAACTCCGCCATCGGGGAGCGCTGGTGGCACCAACTGTGATTATTGGACAGGGCGCTACGAAGCCGAAAATGCTCGGAACAGGCAACTTTTATGGCGCTCCACAATTTATCGACCCCGAATGGGGAACGACTGGCGATTTTCATCTGCAAGATATTTCTCCCGCAATCGATTCGGGAGCGACTATTGCGGGTTTGACCGACGACCTCGAATTTTTCCCGAGACCGTATGCGGGCGCATACGACATCGGATGCTACGAATAGCACGAAACAACGAATGTAGCGGATAAAAGAGTTCGGCGCGATGTGATAAAATTTTCCGCATTTTACAGCGCATCTTCGGGCATTGTTCTTCGCTCCGACAGAGTGGGAAAATTCAGCATTTTCGATATATCGGGGCGATTGTGTGCAAACGGAGTTTTATGCGGCGAAAGAACAATCGATTTCGCTCCCGCATCGGCTGGAATTTATCTCGTGAGATTTAATGCGGAAGGAAAGTCGAGGATGGCGAAAATTTTAGTGATAAGATAAAGCGATAGTGATTTTTATCTTCTTCTGTGTCTTCTGCGTTCTCTGTGAGCACCTCTTCCGCCTTTGGACAGTGAACCGAATGCAAATCCTGCTTTGATAAAGCCCCCCTGCATTTCTGTAGAGTCAAATGTGTTCGATACCGTGTCGCTTTCTGCATTGACATACCAGAATTTGCTTTCTCCGCTGACGAGCGGGATATGATAGCCGAGCCCGATTTCAAAATAGACCGATTGGCTCAATTCGTATGCGGCGGTCAATTGCGGTCTGATGAAGAAATAATATGCTATTTGGTTATCGTTGTCGCCGTTTTCATCTTCCATATATGGAATTGCAGCGCCCATTCCTAATGCTAATCCGAATGCGAAATCCGCTCTGCGTCTGCTCGAATATAATTCAGGGATGAATGCGATTCGGACATCGCCGAAGCCGACGCTTGCTTCATCGATTGGCAAAATGCTTTGGTTGGGAACGCCTTTTTTCCTAAAAAATCCGCCAGATATAAGTC
>JALTEE010000216.1:0-2971 GCA_027007865.1 bacterium | reverse complement strand
ATATAAGTCCGCCGAGACGCAAATAACGGTTTTGGACACCGAATGGATGAATATCGAGCATTATCTTGTTTGTGTTCGATGTTGCAAGCCCGATTTGTTCTGCGGTATTTTTTGCTGCGGTTGCATCGGTGAATTGATAGCCGAAATCGATGCGGACACCGCCAGCGGAATAAGCGATTGTGCACATTGCAGCGAAGAATAAAAAAGTTGTAATAAGAAGAATAAAAAAGTTGTAATAAAAAGTTTCATAGCGAAAAGCCTCCCTCACCTCATTGTTTTATTGTTTTCCGAATGGTTTCATTTTCAGTCGGGGTTTCGGTTTATAAGTTTTTTCGCATTCTTTTTCTCTGATATTGTTCGTTGAACCGAGAATAATTCCCGCTTTGATAAAAATTCTCTTCATTCCACCGGCGTCGAGTGTATTTCGAAGGGTGTCACCTGCTTCGTTCACGAACCACATTTCGCCATTGTCAATTGGGAAAGTGAAATTGTATCCTGCGCTAATTTGGAGAGAAATCGAGCCACCGAGGTCGTATCCGAGACTCGCTTGTGGGCGGAGAAAATAGTAAAATGCTCTTTTCCCATCGTTCGAGCAATTGCTGTCCTGAACGAATGTGACAAGTCCGCCGTATCCGAAATCGACACCGATTGCTCTATCCCATCTATGGCAGGGCGCATAGAGTTCTGCGAGCATTCCGAGTCTGATGTCGCCGAATCCTCCGCCTGTATCGTCGAGGTCGAGTATCGTCGTGTCGGGAGTTCCCTTAATTCGAGCATATCCGCCGGAAAAGAGTCCGCCGATTCGCAGATAATTATTTACGACGACAAAAGGTCTCATTTCACCGAATATTTCGTTTGTGTTTTGTGGACTTAACCCCATATTTTCTGCGGTTTTGACGAGACCGGTGACATTGGAAAATCCGTAGCCGAACAAAAGTCCTTCGCCAGCAGCGCAATACGCGATGGAAAATGACGATAAAATCAGTGTCAGTGTGATTGCGGTCTGTTTCAATTTTACCTCCTTAATGTGTGTTTGCAATTATTTTTAGTTTTCCAAAATAGAATAAAAAATTGGGAATCCAAGGGATTTCTATCGAAAAATTTTTAAAATATTCTTGCACAAAATCGTTTTTCTTATTTTATATGGAATATGTCTCACAGGACAAAATATATCGTGGTTACAGGTGGTGTTCTTTCTGGTCTTGGGAAGGGAATTGCTACCGCAAGTGTGGGGCGGCTTATCTCATCGAAATTGCGCGTTATCCCGATAAAATGCGACGGATATCTGAATACCGACCCCGGAACGATGAATCCAATCGAGCACGGCGAGGTTTTTGTGCTTGATGATGGGGGAGAAGTGGATATGGATTTCGGGCACTATGAACGATTTTTGGGTGTTGTCGGTAAAAGCGACTGGAATTTGACGATGGGCAAAGTTTATTCGCGTATTCTCGAACGGGAGCGTCGCGGTGATTTTTTGGGTAAAACCGTGCAATTGATTCCGCATGTTACCGACGAGATAAAATCGCATTTCAAAAAAATAGCGGAAAATGAGCGTGCAGATGTTGCGATAATCGAAATCGGTGGAACAGTCGGCGATATGGAGAACGAGCTATTTATCGAAGCAGTGCGTCAACTCGGTCAAGATGTTGGCAGTTCTAATATAATCTATATTCATCTCACTTATATTCCGATTCCCTCAAATGTCGGCGAACATAAAACGAAGCCTACGCAACAGAGCGTGAAATTGCTTAACGAACGCGGCATTCGACCTGATATAATAATTTCGCGCTCGCCAAAACCTCTGCCTAAAAAAGTTAAAGAAAAAATATCGCTATTTTGCAATATTTCGTCCGATGCTGTAATTTCAGGTGAAGATGTTAAAACCGTATATGAAATACCAATAATGTATGATGAACAGCGCCTCACGGAGATAATACACAAGAATTTGGGAATATATTCGCCTCCGAAATTAGACAGATGGCGCAAACTTGTCGATGCAATTAAGAATCCCGAGAAGGAAGTAAATATCGCCATTTGCGGGAAATATACTGACCTCCGCGATTCGTATGCATCGATAATCGAAGCGCTAATACATTCGGGTGCACATCTTTCCACAAGAGTTAATATTAAATGGGTGGAAACAACAGATATAGAAAAAGGCAATAATACTGTTGAAGAAGCGCTCGGAGATGTATCGGGAGTTATAGTTCCCGGCGGTTTTGGGGTCAGAGGAATCGAGGGGAAGATAGATGTAATCCGCTTTTGCCGCGAGAATAATATTCCGTATTTAGGAATTTGTTACGGTATGCAGTTGGCGGTTATCGAGTTTGCGAGGAATGTTTGCGGTCTGGACGGTGCAAATACTACCGAAGCGGAATCGGAAGGAATCGAAGTGAAACACCCTGTAATATGTCTTTTACCATCGCAAAAAGGATTGAAGAAAAAAGGCGGAACGATGCGTCTCGGCGGACAAGATGTATTTTTAAAAAAGGGAACGATTGCGAATAAATTATATAAATCTGATAAAATACGGGAGCGCTTTCGACATAGATACGAAGTAAATCCTGAATATGTGGAGAGTTTTGAAAAATGTGGAATGGTATTTTCAGGATACGAGCCGCAGGAAAATATTATGCAGGTTATGGAATTGCCCGAGCATTCTTATTTCATCGCAGTTCAATATCATCCTGAACTAATATCGAAATTAGAGAAACCGGAACCATTGTTCTATAATTTGGTTAAATATGCGCTCGAATATAAGGCTAATACCGACCGATAATTCACTCGCCATCTTATGCTAATGCTAGTGAACAGTAGTCTCGATATTCGCAATGTTTGCAAATATTTCCGTCATTAGTAGATGAATACTCACCCACAGCTATACGCTCGAGCAATTCTAATAATATTTCTTGCGTATTATTTTTGATTTTATTATAAAAATAATATTTATTATTAAACGAAACTAAAT
>JALTEE010000215.1 GCA_027007865.1 bacterium | reverse complement strand
TATTTGCATTAACATTTTCATCCGCCTTTCTGCCGAATGTGGCTGTTCTGTGCCCCGAAATATCGAATATATCGACAGCGGCATTTTTTGGAATTACGATTGCGCAGAACGAGTTGAACGGGTTCGGCAGGACTTCGACCTCCACACGAAAATTTTTTGTGTTCGTTCTAACAACCATATTTTTAAGAGTTTCGTCGGCGCCAACATCGACGGTGTCGTCGAGGATTCTGTCATCACCGTCTATATCTTTCTGGACACATTCGGGATACGGTGGTGATGGAAAGAGCGAATAGGCGGGGTCGCCAGCGTTGAGTGCAGGATTATCGTGGTTCACAAGATGCCAGTCGAAGCTCGAAATAGTGGGGTCGACAAAAACGGGTTCGCCGAAAACCGAATGGGAATCCATCTGCATCGCCTCTATTCTCTGCGATAGCGTTCTCGTCATCGTGTCGAGACGCGATATGACATCTATAGACGAATCCCCTGGAAAGTAAAGGTTCCAGTCCCAACGCCAATCGAGGGTCTCGATATCCGCATAGTTAATTGGATGGGAGAAATGCAGCGGGGTTCTTAAACTCGTGGGGGAGGGTCGCGATATCGCTATGTTGTTTCGAACATCGAGGTTCATAGGAAATACTGGCAAGGAATCCTGCCAGTTTATAGAAATTTCCCCGCAGTAAAACACCCTCGAATCGGTTCCATCGAGACAAAATGTATTGTTTAGGACGGTTGCGTTTAGACTTCGGTAAATTGCCAGCCCAGGTCCTCCGTTGGAATATGCCACATTGTCTAAAAATATAGCTCCGCCATCGCCGCCGCCATCGATAGCGGAATCGAGAATGAAACCTTTGCCATCGGTTGGACCTCCCGTCCAGTATCCGCTGTCTTTATTATTATGTGAAACACAGCCGCAAACTATATGATTCTGCCCGGTGGGCTTATATACGGAGAACCCGGACGAATATCCACCGCTCGTGCAGTTGTCAAAAGCCTCGCAATTCTTTATTAGAACATTGGATGACCAATTGTCCACTATTCCCGACCTACCATTGTTGTATGCGACACAATTCAAAACTTCGACAGAATTGGATGAAAGGACCGATATGCCTGTCTTGGCGAAATCGTGTGCGATAAAGCCCTCGACTATGATGTTGGACTTGCCATTTATCACAATTCCCCTTGCTGCGCGAATCCACCAGCCGCCGTAATCTGTGGGCTTTCTGCCAGAATGAAGGCGGACATACAAAGTATCGATAGCAAAAGTAGGCACTACGCTTGCGCTCTCTTGGAAAGCAGCCGCGGGGATGTTTTCGGGATATTCGGACTGACAGAAAATAGTATATCCCCACTCGCAGAATGGGGATGGCAGGAAACAACCCGAATCGTCCATTGTTGGTGCAAACACTGCCTCGCCGCTGCAAAATTTCCCAGTGATAAGTGGAATTTTCCATGTGTTTGGAGGCCATTTCTCTTCGACAGAATCCCATACTGCTCCATCTGGGACAACAGAATCAAGCTCGAACCTCCCGAAAATTTCAACTTCCCCACTGTCTGCAATATACACGATTGGTGAATCGGGCGTTCCTGAAGATTGAGGAGCAAGTTTTTCCATATAGAGTCCAGGCATAACGAAAACTGTATCGCCAGAGCCGACATAATTTATTGTGTCGCCTGTGTCCGGGTCTGCTGTGCAGGCGCGGGACAAAGTGAGCCAGGGGCTTCCGTAAAAACCGGAATTATGGTCGTCGCCATCAGGAGAGACATAATATGTCGCTCCAAAAAGAACACCATATAGAAAAGTGATGAAAAAAACACCGAAAAACTTCATTTTTTGCCCCCATCGATATTTTTTTAAAGATAGCCGCAAAATTTTGTCAATAATATTTACCCGTTCTCGCATATCTGCGACACAAAGTATTCACGTATCTTTTCCATTGGAAAGAATTTTTTCGATTTCTTCGAATGAATATAACTTTCCGGAATTCATCCCCGGACATTCGGCGGCAGCGCTGTCCCACGCTATTTGCGACCGCAAATTCTGCCGCCAAAACGGAAATGTTCTGCACTGCTCAGGTCTCGCCGAATATATTATGCAGCCTTTTCCTTCGCGGAAAAAGATACAGTCGCCGTTTGAAAATTCATTAAGCACGCGATATTTATGTTCCCTGTGAGTAAATCGGCTAAAAACCTCTTCCCCGCTCAAATCGAAAAATTCTGCGATACGCTTTATATCCTTTTCCGTAAGATAAACGATACCATTTGGGATTCGACAGCATTTACCGCACTTTTGGCAGGAAAATCGCAGCCCATTTTTGTAAAATACCTCATCCATTTTAATAAAAAATTAGATATTTTTAAAGCATCTTCACGTAGAGCCCAAGTTCAAGGTGTTTTACCTTGGACCTCGTGTTTAATGTCTGTCTTCCTGGTGGTATAAGGAGC
>JALTEE010000214.1 GCA_027007865.1 bacterium | reverse complement strand
GCGGAGAGCCGGTATCGAGGATTTTCGATTCCACGATTTACGACATACTTTCGCATCGTATTTAGTGATGAATGGCGCAAATCTTCGCACCGTCCAGCAGTTACTCGGACACAAAAACATCAAGATGACGATGCGATATTCTCATCTATCGAAGGATTTCGTCCAAGAAGCGGTGGAAAATATCGGAATAAAATATTTAGAATTTGGCACAAATTTGGCACATAAGACTTCTGCTGGTATCCAACAATATGGTGTGTCAAAGAAGATAACAATAAGAAAAACAAGAAGTTACCATAACTTCGGGCATGTGGCGGAATTGGCAGACGCGCTGGACTTAGGATCCAGTGGGGTGACCCGTGGGGGTTCGACTCCCCCCGTGCCCATTTTAAGTTATAAAAACATAATCGATAAATGGAGGCAAAATGTCGATAGATTTGACAGTAAAAAATTTTTCCGAATCGCTTGAACTTCACGAAATTATCGTGAATGACAGAAATTTCATCGATAGTGTTTCGGATGCTTCCGATGCGATTGTCGGTGCATTAAAGCGCGGGGATAAAATAATTATTGCTGGCAACGGCGGCAGCGCAGCGGATTCGCAACATTTCGTCGCAGAAATAGTAGGTAGATTTCAAAAGGAACGCAGAGGATTGCCCGCAATCGCACTATCCACAAATACATCGTCGATAACGGCGCTCGCAAACGATTATTCTTATGACGAGATATTTTCACGCCAATTATTGGCATTGGGCACAGAAGGAGATATTTTCTTCGGAATTTCAACAAGCGGGAAATCGCCGAATATTTTAAGTGCGTTTCGAGTGGCAAATGAAATGAAATTGAAAACAATCGGTTTGCTCGGCAAAGGCGGCGGGAAATGTGCTGAAATATGCGATATTCCAATCGTTGTTCCGCACAATATCACAGCGAGAATTCAGGAAGTCCATATCCTTGTAATTCACACGATTTGTGCGGCAGTGGATGAAGCATTTTGATTCGTGTATTTCAGGCAAACTTTTAAACTATCACGATTTTTCTAACTACTTTTTCACCGAGTTTTTTGTTAATTTTCTCGATTAAAATCTGTCTAATATTAAAAATTTCGGTTCGCCAAGTCGGGTCTTCGATTTTGAGCCAGAGTTTTTCATCTTCAAGTTTCACGGGAATGGCATATTCTGATACAGTCTCGCCCACAATTTCACTCCAATCGATGAACAAGCGCTCCTGTTGAATATCATCGAGAATGCCTATTTCTGCAAGCACCGATGATAAAATGTTTCCTATCTTTTCTGGTTTTTTCATTTCCGTTCGATTATAATGCCTGGCTCGGAAAATTCAAATATCTTTGCATTTTCGACATTTTTTATCTGTGCAGGATGCGGAGTTGCAACGATAGTCTGTCCGATATTGTGAACAAAATTCAGTGCAGCAGCAGCATGTTTAGGGTCGAGTTCCGCGAGCGCATCGTCGAGCAACAATGTCGGCAATGGTTGTGTGTGTTCGCTCAAAATTTTTGCAGCGCCGAGATAGAGTGCGAGAGAAATCATCCTGACCTGCCCCCACGATGCGAATTGTTTCGCAGGCAAATCATCTAAAAAAATATCCATATCATCCCGATGCGGACCTATTTTTGTATCAAAAATTTTCATATTATATTTTCGTTGGCCAACGAGTTTTTCGAAAAATAATGTTTCGAGGTCGTCGATTTCGGGATTCTCTGCGATTGTGCAGCGATATTTAATAGCGAGTTCTCCAATTTGTTCGCCGGCAATTGTTCTAAAAATGTCAGATGCAATATGTGCAAGGTCTTTGATGAAATCGAGTCTGCGATGAACAATTTCCGCACCCGCTTTTGCGACTTTTTCGTCCCAAGCATCGATTAGAACTGTTCCGCCAGCGACTTCATTGTTTGCAACGGCGCGCAGCGATGCATTCCGTTGACGAACAGAACGCTGGTAGCGAGATAGAAACGATGTGTATTCCGTGTCGAACTGGCAGAGATGAGAATCGATAAGCATTCTGCGGACAAACGGCGAACCTGCGACTGCCATAACTTCGCCAGGTCCGATATATGTTATCGGGAATTTACCGAGCAGTTCGGAAATTCTCGAAATTTTTTTGTTGTTGAACATTATTTTTCGTTCGCCATCGGATATAAACAAAAATTTAACTTCGTTTCGCTGTTCACCGACACCTAAAATTTTTCCAAAATTTTCACCCATTTTCAAAAATGTCTGTCTATGCCCCTTAAAAGACCTTCCGAAACCGCACAGATACGCCGCTTCGAGCAAACTCGTTTTTCCTGCGCCATTTTCGCCGAGAATTAAATTCAAACCAGAGGAAAATTCCAATTCGGCAGATGAAAAATTGCGATAGTTATTTAGCGATAGTGTTTCGAGCATAATTCTTTCTGCTAAAATTAAGACAGCGAAATTAAATCGAGTGCAACGACAACC
>JALTEE010000213.1 GCA_027007865.1 bacterium | reverse complement strand
AATAAAATTTTTATATTAATAATGTTATGGGGTATTGGCTTACTTGCTCCTGCTTGGGCGAAATTGATTACGCAAAACGAAGCTCAAAATGTTGCGAACAACTGGATTAAACTAATAATCAAAAAAGAGGGACATTGGGCTAATCAAAAAGAGGCTTACATAAAAAATATTCAAGAGTTCAAGCGTGGCAATAAAACGATAGGTTATTTTTTCGATGTGTCCCCTCGGGGATATATCATAGTATCCTTATTGAAAGGTTTAGCTCCAGTGAAGGCATATTCCGATAATTGCAATCTCGACCCATATTCCGATGAAGGATTACCCGATTTGCTGAAAGCGAAAATGGAGGGTGTATTAAATTCGGTAAGAAAAAAACTCGGTAATTTGGATTCGATTTCACAAAATGAACTCGCCAAAATCCTGGAGATAGACTACTCACCCGTATGGGATGTTCTTATGATGTCCAGCGACTCGTTTGAGGAAGGGCTCGACAGCGGAGAGATTATGACAGATTATTCCTCGGGGGAACAACTTCTAACCTCTAATTGGGGACAAGGAAATCCATACTTTGATCAATGTCCTATTCCTGATAGTGTTGGTTCTACTTGTGAGCGTGCCCATTGTTTTGTAGGGTGTGTGGCAACCGCTGGTTCACAAATATTGCACTACTGGAATTGGCCTCCATACGGAGATGGCGGAAGTCCTTACGATGATTCATATTCTTGGTTATTTATACCAGATACACTTGATACTACTTCATCTTCATCCCAAATAGATGCTACAGCGGAATTATGCCACGAATTTGGTGAAGCTGCTAACTTAACCTATTGTGTAAGTGGTGGTTGTGCTACAGGTGGCAGTATGAACAATGCGAAAAATGCATTTCGGGATAATTTCCGATGTGGAGATTGCTCAAGAGAACAACACCGCGATTACACGGCAGATGAATGGTTTTCACTGATTCAAGAACAATTAAACTTAAACAGACCGATGGAATATGGTATAAAAGGACATGCAATCGTCTGCGATGGTTGGAGAATTGTTTTTATCGAAACAACTCTGGTAAAACAATATCATATGAACTACGGTTGGGCTGGTCGTTATGGGAGCAATACCTGGTATACATTGGATGCTTTGCGGCAACCTGAGTCAGGAACTCCGGATGATGAAGATATGATTGTTGATATATGTCCTACTCCTTCCATAGGAGGTTCTTTTAGTGGCACATATACGAGGGATTCCTCGTTTCCATATAGATATTTCACACGCGATGCCACTTGCGCGGATACTGCCGAATTCAATATAGGACAATCATTGCAATTCCTTCCACATATTGAGGTCAAGTGCGACAATCCAAGCGGATATGTCCTATTCAATGGTTCAGCAGTTTCCGGATATAATGAACGCTTGTTTTCCATAAACAATAAGGACATTAAAGCGGAAATAAGAATTTATGATGCAGGATTAAAACTTCACGATAACGCTGGAATAAGATTTCACGGAGAATGAAAATTTATGCCAGACAAAATATTAAACTTCCAATGAGTCTGCATACTTCCTCATTTCATTGAGGATTGTTTTATACACTATGCATAATTAAAAGAAATTTCAAAAAATGGATTTTTTACTTACCCCCTGAGATTATTTTATTGAGTTGGTTTAGTGCTCAGTTCATCGATGATGTGTGTATGTTATTTTTGGGTGAGGGTAGCATACCAGCCCCCGCAGCGGGGGCTGGCTTTTCGGCGTTTTTTGAGTTAGATTTAGTTTGTAAAAAACAACAACTCAAAAGGAGAACGCCGATGATAAAATACTACCCGACAGTTCCAAAGTCCAGCAATAAAATACAGCTGAGATTGGAAATGGTCAAGTATGCAATGAAATTTGGAATATCCGCTGCTGCCAGAGAATTTGGAACGACTAATGTTACCGTGCGAAAATGGCGGAAGCGTTTTGACGGAACTCTTGCTAGTCTTGCTGACCACTCGAAAGCGCCGAAACGAATTCCTCAAAACAGTTAAAAGTTTCGGTGCAAATATCAGGCAAATTCCGCCTGCTTCACCAACTTTCAACAGCGATGTCGAAACTTTTCACAGGCTTATCGAAGACGAATTCTACACAACAGAACGTTTTACAAGCAGGAAAGATTTCATTGGCAAAAGCTTCTGCTATCAATTATATTTTAATTCGTTCAGAAAAAATCGATACAAAAACAATCAAACACCTAATAATATATTGCAAAAAATTAACACAAATAGGCACAATCCAAGGGTCGCAGTGCTGCCCCCCATTATACTCGACCCGCTCATTAAAAACTTTTTACCTGGATACCATCTGCGTAAAGCGGACAAAAATCGCAGAAAATCGGATGGATATGAACGACAAGTTGAGCGCCGTCTGCGAATTGCTGAAAAATAAAGTCGAACACTACAACTGGGTAGGATTTTATATCGCAGATAGTTCTTCACGGGAACTTTCCCTCGCTTCCTTCGTTGGCGAACCCACCGAACATATCAAAATCCAATTCGGCAGCGGGATTTACGGACAGGCAGCAGAAACAATGAAAACATTCGTAGTGCAAGATGTATCCAGCGAAACAAATTATCTATCGTGCAGCCCGAATGTGAAATCGGAAATTGTCACTCCAATATTCAAAGATGGACAAATCGCTGCGGAACTCGATATAGACTCGCATTCCATCTCACCTTTCACAAACGAGGATAAAATATTTCTGGAAAATGTGTGCAGAATTCTATCCCGCATTTTCTGATGACATTTTTCTGCCGAATTGCTCATTCTGGATTTCTGCTTCCGCGGAAATAACAAAAATACTGCGGGTCATATCCGTAAGAACACTTTCATATACATAAAACATTATAAAATATTATTCTCTTGAAAAGCGCCAAATTCACATAAAAAGGCGTCCCGAACCGTCGGGACGCCTTGTATTTTCTGCATTTGTATCGCCTCTATTATCGCAGCAGAACCATCTTTCTGGTGAATGAATTGTCGTTCGCTGTCAAACGATAGAAATAGATTCCACTCACAACATCTCTGCCACCATCATCCTTGCCGTTCCATACGATTGTATGATGTCCTGCATTCATTTCATTGGAAGCGAGCGTGCGAATCTTTTGACCGAGCATATTGAATACTTCGAGTTTTACATCGCTCTTTGTTGGCAGGTCGAAGGCTATGTCCGTTACAGGATTGAACGGGTTCGGAGTGTTCTGGAACAATGCCAGCGATTTCGGCAGGTCGGATTTCTTCCCAAACTCGACTTTATATGTTCCCGCAGACAGATGGAATGTGCCATCGTAGGTAGTGCCATCGATTACGAGCGCTCTGTCGGTTGTGAGAGTTGCATTATCCACTGTAATGACCAATGTCCATCCTTCTTCTGGTCGAACATCACGGGATAACTGCATATTTCCACAGGATAGATATGCAGGATTCACGCTGTTCACAATTGCCGGCGGCATAAGTCTGTCGAGTTTTTGGTCGGGATTATCTGTGGCGTCGTTCTGCAAAGCAAGAACTAATTTCGTGCCATTCACATCTATGTGGGCAATATCGCTGCTGTTGAGCGGGTCAACATATTCCACAGGTTTCAGCCAAGATGCCTGCACTGTGAGTTCGCAGCTCGTATATGGCGTTGGAACTTCTACATAACCCCAGTATCCTTTTCCTGCAACAATACTCGGCGAGAAAACATAACTTGCTGTTGCAGCATCGAAAGCATATACACCACTTCCAAAAAGCGTGGATGTCGGAGTTGTAAGGGTGAAGTGCGCCGCATCCGTGACAGGCACGCCGCCAAAGTCGTATACAGAACCGAATGTGTTCCAGCCGCCTGGAATTATAACATTATAATTATAAATCGGCGCTCCGGGCACAGAGAACGAATACGGGTCGGGGTCGCCTGCGCCAGGAATATAAAGCACAAAGTAGGCATAACCCGGATAGATGACCGTCGGAAATTCGTAGTTCATCGACCACGGATTATACCAGAATATCTGGCTCGCAGGAACATTGAACACAGCAGACGGCGTCGGGTCCACAGGGTCCACGGGAACGCTCACCAAATTCCAGCCCGAATGCAGTGTAATTATTTCAGGCGAGAAGTTGATGTAAATTGCCATTCCAGCATCATATACAAAGTGGTTTGTGCTCCGCATATCGATATTGCCTGGATTGATTACAAACATTCCGTAATCGGGCAACAGCGATGTGTCCCACCACAGCGTTCCAGCAGTTGTTCCAGTCCAAATCATCCAAGACGGCGCCGCACTCGTCAGCGATTTAAAATCGGCGATAAGTCTATGGCTGTCGAGCAAGAATGCTGGCGGAACAACTGGATACGGGTCGGGTGGCGGCAGTGGCGGAGCCTCGATATCCACTCCATCATCGTAGCCATCTGTTGCGCCAAATGTCGCTCCCATTATCAATTCAGATGTGTCCGCCACAGATATAGTATCGCCCATTGTATCTACAGCAACCATTGTCGGCACCATCAACAGCGACATCTGCCAACCGGGTGTAAGCGAGAAGCTAAAATTATACACAAGTTCGTTCCCGACCAATTCGGGCGCAGCAAAGCAGAAATAATCGGGCGCATCCTGAATTGTGAAACCAACATTGACTTCCGCACCGCGAGCGGGAAGATATACTCCAGCAGCAACGAGGTCGAGCGATACTGTGTAATACATTCCAGCAGTGCCGAATGTGAAGAAACCATCAGCATAAGTAAAAGCGTAATTAGTCGTGTCGTCGCCGATGATAACATCCACAGTCATCGTTGCCATAGTATCTGTGAGCCCGGAGATGTCGTCCAATGTCAGTGTGATTTCATCGATTGGCGTGTCGAGAACGGCTCCGTCTTCGGGCGATGTGCTGACAACCGCAGGTGGAGTCATATCGACGATGAAACTCCCTTCGAGCAACGGGTTCGTCGCTGTGTGAACCACAGTATTGCCAGCAATATCCGAAACCTGATTCAGTGAATATGTCACAACTTCGCCATCGTCCCATGGTATCGAAGGAGTGAACACCAGCGTATCTCCCACGAGAGCAAGTTCCGATGAAGTCATCGTATAAATCACACCATTGACAACCATCACAGGACTTGTCGGGTCAATTCCGAGATTGTCGGAGAGTAAAATGCGAATTTCCTGTGTTGAGCAGGCGGTGGTCGCATCATCGAGGGGTTCTATTAGCGTCGCATTTGGCGGCACATCGTCAACGGTGAAACTCCAGCAATATGGAAGTCCCGCCGCCATATTCGCATAAGGCGTGCAAAGATATTCCGGGTCGTCATAAGCGGAATACAAACACACCGTAACGACTTCTCCATCTGAGAAATGCGTTCCTGCAATACCGAAATCCAGCGTGAATCTATCGCCGTCCCACCAGCAGTAGTCGGGGTGCGTAATCGGCCCGAAATATGAACCGCCTATCGAGAAGTAAAGCCCCGATGTAGAGATTCTTTCGCTTACGGAATCCCGCAGAGCAATAGAAATTACGAGGCTTTCGCCCGATGCGTAACCGCCAGGTGCAGGTTGCGGGTCGAAATAGACAGGACCGGTGAAATCATATATATATGACCACGAAAAATCGCCGACGCTCCACATATGATTGCCGAGCATATCCCGCGCTTGAACAATGGAGCATTCTATCTGGCGAGCATTTACAGCCCAATCAGCAGGCGGGTCGAAAACAAAATTGCCCGAACCCATATATTGAAGGGGATTGTATATAACCGTATCGCATCCAACGAGAATCGAATCGCCTCCACCGATAGGCAACCAATAGCAAACTATCGAGGTATCTTCGCTGGTGATGTCGTAATCCCTGCCTTCTGCACGGAAAATTACAGTCGATTCGTCAATACCATCAGAATCATAAAGTGTGAAGCCAATCTGCTGGTCCTGACAAGCGGTGAAACTGCCATCGGTGGGATAGTAGTTCGTGAGATACGGACCATCGACAACATAGAATACCCATGTTACGAATGTGTGTTCATGAGCGAACTGATTAGATTCGCAAAGGTCGATAGAATCGGCGACATCTTCAAAAATCACGGTAACCGTGTCGCCCTGATTCCAGGATACGCCCGCTGTCGCAGGGTCCCAAGTAAATACTCCAGTTGCAGGGTCCCAACTATACTGCGGGTCCCACGGAATTACAGGCAGCGAATCGATGTCGAGAACATATCCGCTGCTCGTCTCGATGTGCATTCTAATTGTCGTCGGGTCGACAGCGCCGAATTCGTCGGCAAGTTGTACCCAGATTGGCTCTTCGAGATTAGTCGTTACAGCATTGTGTTCGGGATAATGGTCAACCATATACGGCGCAGACCTATCCGTAACAATATTCCATACAACATTGCTGCTCTCGAGCGGATTACCATAAATATCGTCGCAGCCGAGCAGTTCGAGATGGAACAGTTCGCCTTCGTATAGTTCCGGCGTAGGTGTATATGTGAAACGAAGTTGAACAGGAACGAGAGAGGACACAGCCGCAAAGAAAGGATGCGAAATTCTGCCGAACACAGGCTCGATTCCCCAACCCATTTCGGGATAATACATATTTGCAACGGTGTTCAGTTGGGCTCTGCCCGTTACGAGAGTATCGAACAAGTAATTACCAGGAACGGGGTCATCGGGTGAGACTACATATACGGTCTCGCCCTCGGCGCAGCCGAAATTCTCGAGAATCGTCGCATAAGTTCCCCAATCAGGTGTAATCAGTTCGATGAGCGCATCGTTACCTGCCGCAGCAATATCATAAGCCGCCGCTTTCGCAGCATCTCTGCCGAGATAAACATTCGAACTAATCACATACATAGGCGGAAGCGGAGTGTATATCATAACTGCCCAATATGTATAACCGCCCTCGGTATATGTATCCTCAATGTTGCATCGCGATTCCCAATCATAAGTAGGCTGAACCGCCCAAACTTTGAAAACAGTGTCAGGAACAAAGAGATGAAATACCGTATCGATGACAATCGTATCGACATCGAAATATGTAGCGGAATAGCCATAGGTAGCACCTCTGGCAGAAATCTGGATTGTGCTCATATCGACGCCGTTATCGTCATAGACATCGAATGTGAAATGCTGGTCAGAACAAGATGTATAAGCGGTTTCATCACCACGCCAAAGTATCGGGTCCACAACTTGCGCCGTGGGACCAAGATGGTCCACAAAGAAAAAGAACGAATTCAAACCGCTATCCACGAGTTCGTTGTATGTTCCGTAATCCGGTGTATCGTTAATTTGCATAAGGGTCATTACAATCGTGTCTCTCGGATTCCAAGAAACTCCAGCAGCGGTCGGGTCAAAAGAGATATGGTCGGCGTAATGGTCGATGTAAGAATAAAATGTATCAGCTCCGGCAATAGAATCAATCGTAGTATCTGTGCTGAACACGATGTGATTTTCCCAACTAAGCCCCGCAGAAGGATAAGTGTATTCGATACCATCCACTTCGACAACGATGCTAAACGGGTCCATATCGCTCGCATCGTCCACCACATACCATTCTCCGCCTTGCACGGGGTCGGTAACTGTTGTAGGCAATGGCACATCCGAACCTGTGAGACCGCTTTTAATTACATAAGGTCCTGTAAGGTCCACATAGAAACTGCTGACGACAGGAATACCATCGAGCGGCGAACCACCCCAATCGAGCGCCACAGCCAGTGAACAAACGACTTCGCCTTCGGTAAAAGCAGTTGTTGGATTGAAATATAAATTCGGTGCAGCCCACATAACCTCGGGGGATGCGGTAGTGTACATAACACCATCGACCCACAACTCGATTGTGGAAGTATCCACTGCGCTCGGTGTATCGAATGTGAATTCCACTGTCTGAAATTGGTCAGAAGTGGTGCTCCCATCGACAGGAATCGCCATATAGGCGCTCTGCGCAAAAACTGGCACAAAAACCATAGTGAGCAACAGCATCACAAGCCCTGTCCGTCTCATCTTTCCTCCTTTACTTTTTGATTTACCTTTCTTCAATTTCGATTTTTACTGTTATAAACACACAATCTATAACCCACAAATAACAAGCCCAATAAAAAATGGGTGTTATTTCTAATAAAATTAAAACCAACAACGCCATTGTCAAGTTAAATTTAGAAGTTACATCACCAATTTTTTCCAAAACATTTTATATCAAAATTGGACATAATGAAAATACTGTTGACTATATTCGATTTGAAACTAATA
>JALTEE010000212.1 GCA_027007865.1 bacterium | reverse complement strand
TGCAACTGCGATGGCGTCGCTGCATCGGTATCGATTATGACGGTGAAAAATGTCGTCTCTACAGCGCCCTGCATAAAATTCCCGAACCACACCGAATCGGGCGGAACCAGAATTCCATCGCCGGATAATAGCGAATCGGAAAGCCACGCATCGAATACGGTGCTGAAGCCTGTATTCTCGATGATAATTTGCAGCGATAGCGTTTCGCCGGGCTCGAAATGCCCGTCGCCATCGCTCGAATCGTAAAATGCCCAAGATGTGATTTCCAAAAACGGATTGCTTTCGATATCCGCAATCGCAGTATCAGCGGGGTTGCCGTCATTGGAACTGTGCGCTTTGATAAAAACCTGCAACTGCGATGGGGTCGCTGCATCGGTATCGATTATGACGGTGAAAAATGTTGTTTCGACAGCGCCCTGCATAAAATTCCCGAACCACACCGAATCGGGCGGAACGAGAATCCCAGCACCGGATAATAGCGAATCGGAAAGCCACGCATCGAATACGGTGCTGAAGCCTGTATTTTCCACGACAATTTGCAGCGATAGCGTTTCGCCCGGTTCAAAATGCCCGTCGCCATCGCTCGAATCGTAAAATGCCCAAGATGTGATTTCCAAAAATGGATTGCTCTCGATATCTGCAATCGCAGTATCGGCAGGGTTGCCATCGTTGGAACTGTGCGCCTGAATAAAAATTTGCAACTGCGATGGGGTCGCCGCATCGGTATCGATTATGACGGTGAAAAATGTCGTTTCGACAGCACCCTGCATAAAATTCCCGAACCACACCGAATCTGGCGGAACGAGAATTCCATCGCCTAAAATTATCGAATCCTTTAGCCATACTGCCGTCGCGGTATCGTTGCCGCTATTTTGCAAAATTATTTGAAGGGAAAGAGTTTCTCCTGGTTCGAAATGCCCGTCTCCGTCGGATGAATCGATAAATGCCCACGATAAGATTTCGAGAACGGGTTCTTTCGTTTCGATTTGCGCAGTTGCGACATCTGTAGGCTCGCCATCGTTAGAACAATGCGCTTCAACAAAAATCTGCAATTGTGATGGCGTTGCCGCGTCGGTATCGATTGCGACGAAGAAAAATACCGTTTCCGCAGCATCCGGCGCAATATTTCCGACGTAAAACGAATCGGGCAAGATAAGACTTCCAGCTCCCGATTGAACCGAATCTTCAACCCATACCGCTGTTGCAGTATCATCGCCTGTATTCTGAACAACTATTTCTAATGCGAGCGTTTCACCCGGTTCAAAAACACCGTCGCCGTTGCTCGAATCGTAAAATGCCCACGATATAATATTGAGGCTCGGCTTATTCAAGTGAGTTCGATAAATTTCAAGCGATGAATCGGTGAGAACATATAAAAACCTCCCGTATGCGAACACATCCACAGCGTCGGGTCCCGTGTCAATGCTATCGAAAGGAACAATATTGGTCGGGTTGGAAATATCTACGATTTTTACGCCGAATGAATCGTTTGCGAGGTAAGCGTAATTTCCACTAACGGAAATCGCAGATAGTGGTGCTCCGTCAGTTTGATAGCTGTCGGCAACCGTTGGCAAAAAAGGTGTGCTGATATCGATTGAAAACATCGCTCCTATCGATGTTGCATTTCGCACACCATCCGCTTCATAAACATAGTTCGTTGTATAATCTCCGCCGACATCTTTTCCGAAGCCGGGCAATGTTATCGACCCGAGTTGCTGAATTGAAACCGGATCTGTAGTTTTCAAAATCCTCATCCGCGAACCGCCGCTCGTGTTTGATTCTGTAGAAAACAGCATCGTATCCTGTAAATGCAGACCTTCCACATTTCCAGTCGGGTCGAATCCGCCGATGCGCACCGGATTTGTTGGGTCACTGATGTTTATGGAACTTATGCTGTCGAACGCAGCAACATAGAGCATCGTATCGGAACCGACAACTTCGTAGCCGATACCTGGAATATCTGTGCTGCCGATGAGAATCAGCGTGTCAGTTTGAAAACGAAAGATATGCAGTTTCGAGTCCGATGTGGAAACACAGACAAGCGTATCCATTATTTCGAGTCCCATTCCGTATGCGCCACCCGGTATCGCTGTTTTTGCGACAACAACAGGATTTGAAGAATCGGATACATCGACAGCGAGAATTCTCAAAATGCTCTCATATCTTGCGGGAATGAACGCATAGTTCCCTGAAACTTCGACTTTCGAACCGTTTGAAACTTCATTAAGCACGCCGACAAGGTCGAAATTTGCTCCGAAAGAGAATGAAATCGAGAGCAGAAATGCAAAATATAGTAAAAACTTTCTCATCGATAACCTTTTATACAAGGAATTATTATATTTTAATAATTTTATTGAAAATCTTGTCATAGTCAATATAAATCATTAAATTTTTTGCAACCGAATGTTGAGATTTCTTTTTACTTGACAATTTATATTGTATTTGCTATACTAAAAGTATTTAAAAATGAGTACTA
>JALTEE010000211.1 GCA_027007865.1 bacterium | reverse complement strand
GTGCTGCCGCGCATTATCCTCGACCCGCTCAGTAAAAACTTTTTACCTGAATACTATATGCGTAAAGTGGACATACTATTGCAAATAATAAATTGACATTGGTGTTATTGCTATGTAAGTTTTGTTTCAAACTTTGGAGGCAACTATGTCGAATTTGAAATTTTCAGATGATGCGCAAGCCGCACAACTTCTTGGGCAATCTGCGGATGCTATTATGGAACAATTAGCACAGAGGATTGTCGGGCAGAAGCAGGTAATCGAGGAACTTCTAATCACGCTTTTATCGGGCGGACATGTTCTTCTAATCGGTGTTCCAGGACTCGCAAAAACACTTATGGTCAGCACTCTCGCCGAAGCGCTCGATTTAAAATTCTCGAGAATTCAGTTCACGCCCGACTTGATGCCGTCCGACATCACAGGCACGGAAGTTCTCGAAGAAGACCGTTCCAGCGGACAGCGATTTTTTAGATTTGTAAAAGGACCGATTTTCGGAAATATCATCCTCGCCGACGAGATAAATCGCACTCCGCCTAAAACGCAGGCGGCGCTGCTGCAATCGATGCAGGAACACGAAGTTACATCGGGCGAAAATACATACAAACTTCAAGAGCCCTTCTTTGTTCTCGCAACACAGAACCCAATCGAGCAGGAAGGAACATATCCGCTGCCCGAAGCGCAACTCGATAGGTTTATGTTCAATGTGAACATCGATTATCCGTCGGCAGGCGAGGAAGTGGAGATAGTGAAACGCACCACAGGTGGAACACTCGCAGAAGTGGAACCCGTTCTCGATGCGGAAGATATTCTTTCGCTTCAAGACTTGGTTCGCCGTGTGCCTGTGTCTGACAGACTTGTCGAATATGTCGTAAAAATTTCCGAGTCGAGTCGTCCGCAGCATTCGGATGTCGAATTTGTGAAGAAATATGTTCGCTGGGGCGCTGGTCCGCGAGCGAGCCAATATATGATTCTCGGCGCAAAAACAAGAGCCGTGCTAAAGGGAAGATTGACCCCCGATATTTCCGATGTGAACGCTGTGGCTTTCCCAGTCCTACGGCACAGAATCATCACATCGTTCAATGCCGAAGCAGAAGGAATCACGACAGACGACATAATCGAAAAACTTCTCGCACACATCGGAAAGGAGTGAGCAATGACAGATACCGGTAAAATCACTGTAAAAACGCTTCAAAAAATGAAACAAAGTGGCGAACTTATCGCTGCGCTGACCGCTTATGATTTTTTCACCGCATCGTTTTTGGATAGTGCAGGAACGGATATTATTCTTATTGGCGATTCTGTGGAAATGGTTCTATACGGAGCGGAAAGCACGCTCACTGCGAATATGCAAAAGATGCTTTTTCACACGGAAGCAGTCGCTCGCGCTGTGAACAGAGCGCTTGTCATTGCCGATATGCCATTTTTGAGTTATCAAACATCTCTCGGCGATGCAATTCAGAATGCGGGGGAATTGCTGCAAGCGGGCGCTTCCGCTGTCAAAATCGAAGGCGGATGGAAATTCGCACCGGTTGTCAGAGCAATGGTGGATTCTGGAATTCCCGTGATGGGACACATCGGAATGCTGCCGCAATCGTTCAATAAAACGGGCGGATATTTTGTGCAGGGCAAAGACGAAGATAGCGCTCGGCAATTGATGGAAGATGCATCCGCATTACAGGAAGCGGGCGCATTTTCGATTGTCATTGAAAAAGTAGCAGCGGACACAGCGGCGAAAATCACCGAATCGCTGGAAATTCCCACAATCGGCATCGGCGCTGGCGCAAAATGCGACGGACAAATCCTCGTAGTGAACGATATTCTCGGACTGTTCGATAAATTCACTCCGCCATTCGTGAAAAAATATGCCGACCTGAAACCGCAGATTATAAATGCTGCAAAAAAATATATCGAAGATGTGAAAGGGAAAAAATTTAAGTAATTTCTCTTTTTCATCCCAACGATAATTCGTTTCACAGAACTTTTATAATTTAATGATAAAGGAGAAGTTCGATGAGAAATATAATTTATACTCTCACTGTGCTGCTATTGCTTTTCGGTATGGCTTTTCTGGTCGGATGCTCCAATCCAACCGACAATGGCAATGATAACAATCCGCCGGATACGCTCGCTGTTCCCGATACGACGCAGCCCGATTCTACAGGCGTAGGAACGATAACATCGGTGAACTCGATTTCGCTCGGCAACTCGCCACTGTATATTCAAAAATATAACGATTTGCTCATCGTGGCGACATTTATGGGCGGATATTATATCCAAATATTTTCGCTCGCCGACCCAGAAAATCCCGAGCAAATCAGCTCTGTTAATATAGGCAATATCGTCAGTGCAATGGATATATCGAACGACATAATTTTCATTTCCGTTGGGAATAAAATAAAGGCAATCGACATATCGAATCCATCTGCACCGGCGGAAGCGGGAGAATACACGCTTCTGGAACAGGGCATAGGTCTCGCTGCCGGCGATGATAATTTATTTATCGGATATATGGCTTCCGGCAGCGCTATTTTCGATGTGTCCGACCCGGCAAATATGCAATCAGTCGGAAGTATGCCCACATCATTTAAGAGCGGAGATTATTTTTATAAGAAATTGCTTTATTCGCCGGCGAATTCTGAATATGTCTATTACTACGATGTTTCGGAGCCGTCTTCGCCGCTGTCCGTCGGCACGGGAAACACAGGCGGGCAGGACAACGATATCGCACTGACGCCGTGGGGATTTTTATATGTCGCTGCCGGAACTCAAACCGCAACCAACAACGCTGTTTTTGCCGCTCTCGATGTTCACAGTATTAGTGAAACCGCATTTCAGGATATTTTCACAGACCAGGATTCAAGAAGAGTTGCATTTCAGAATAATTTCGCCTATGTCGTTTTCCACGACGATGCATCGAACACGGATATTATGCGCGCCTATTTCACATACAACCTCGAAAATGCTTACTCTTTCTACGAGCAATCATACTCGAACATCCAGGATTTGGATGCCGGTGGCGGATACATTTATATCGCTTCTAGGGATAGCGGCGGAAGGATTTATGTTTTGAAACACGAATATTAAAAGTTCAAAATTCGTCGATAAGTCGAGCATCCCGCTCGGGCGGGACAAAAACACTCGAACTTTGACATTTCACGGTTTTTCTCTACCGATTTTTATTTCGAATTATGGCTAAATTGTTGATATACGACCCGAATAGAATTGTCGAACTCGAAGGAACGATGTGCGCTGAACAGGATGAATTTCTGCGAATGCTGCGTTCTGGGGGAAAATTCGATGCCACTATAATTGCTCCTGCGCACAGCGAAAAATTATCGCTTCAAAAATTTATTCGCGTGATAACGCATCGTGAACCGCTTCTGCCGATAATTTTGCTCGGCGTCTCGGATAACAATCTGCAATTTTGTGTAGATTTGGTTCTGCCAAAAGTTTCGTCTCGCCAGCATCTCGAGCGTGAAGTAAAAAAGGTTCTTCAGCGGCGGCGAATTTTGCGTGAAACGGGTCTTGTCGGTAGGTCAGAATCTCTCGCCGTAATTGCCGACACGATTTTACGCATCGCAAATACGAATATTACTGTTCTTATTACCGGCGAAAGCGGAACAGGGAAAGAACTCGTTGCGCAGGCGATACACAATCATTCGAGCCGCAAAAATGCGCCATTCGTTGCAATCAATTGCGGAGCGATACCGGAGACGCTGCTCGAATCGCAACTTTTTGGGCATAAAAAAGGCGCATTTACAGATGCTCATCGGGATTTTGCCGGTTTTTTTGCGCAGGCGAAGCGTGGCACGCTTTTCCTCGACGAAATCGGCGAAGTGCCGCCGTCCGTGCAGGTGAAATTGCTCCGTGTCATAGAAACCGGCGAGTATTTCCCTGTCGGCTTGTCGGAAGCGCGGGTTGCAGATGTCCGCATCGTTGCCGCAACGAACCGCGACCCGAAAGAACTAATCGAGCGAGGGACATTTAGAACAGACCTCTATTATCGATTGAGCGGCGTAAAAATTTTCATCCCGCCTCTGCGAGAGCGAAAAGATGATATTCCAATTCTCGCTGCATTTTTTGCCAAAGAAATTGCTGAAAAACAGGGCATAGTATTTTCGGGAAAACTGTCTGCGTATTTCAGCGACGATGCACTCGACGAAATGATGCGCTACCATTGGCCCGGCAATGTCCGTGAACTGCGAAATCTTGTGGAAACCGCTGTAATTTTGTCCGGTGGAGCGACAATTCGCAGCGTGGATTTAATCCCATATTTTCAGGAGCATTCGCAGATCGGCAGGTCGCTGCCTGCAATTTCCCCCGATGAAAAGTTTCAGAAATTGGATGAAAATCTGATACGAAATCTGCTTGCGGTTCTGCAACAAAATAATATAATGTTAAGAGAAATATTGGATAAACTCGAAACGCCGCCATCGCTGGAAAATGCGGAAAAGGACGCAATCGAAAATGCGCTGCGGAAACATAGCGGTTCGCGAAAAAAAGCGGCACGAGAACTGAATATTTCTCCGAGAACACTATATCGCAAAATAAAAAAATACAATATAGAGTGAGGTATATATGACGGGAGATTTCACCATAAACGGCGAGAGAAAAATTTTATCCTTCGAGGCTCGCACAACACTTTTGCGCGCCCTTCGTGAAAACGGCTACACGGAAATCAAGGAAGGCTGTGGCGAAGGTGAATGTGGCGCTTGTGTTGTGCTGCTCGACGGGAAACTTGTAAATTCCTGCCAGGTTCTCGCAGCGTCGGCAATTGGGAGTGAAATCACAACAGTGCGCGGTATCGGCGATATTCATATCCCACATCCGATTCAGCAAGCATTTGTCGATGCAGGTGCCGTTCAGTGTGGATTCTGCACGCCCGGAATGGTTGTTGCAACATATTATCTGCTCCAAAAAAATCCATCGCCGACGGAGAAAGAAATTTTAAAAAGTCTTGATGGCAATTTATGCAGATGCACAGGATATGTAAAAATAATCGATGCGGTTAAACTTGCAGCAGAAGGGATGGAAAAATGAGTGATTTCAACACTGTCGGCAAATCGGTGAAAAAGATAGATGCGCTGTCCCTCGCCGCTGGCGAAAAAATGTTTACAGATGATTTCGAAATCCCCGATAAGGAGAAATTATTGCATCTCGCCGTGTTATACTCTCCATACGCATATGCGAAGATAAAAAATATCGACATCGGCGAAGCGGAGAAAATGGACGGCGTGATAGATGTTCTCTATTATGGCAATGTCGAGCGTGTGCTTCACACTACGGCGGGACAAGGTTTCCCGGAGCCATCTCCTTATGATACTGTGTTGTTCGATAAAAAAGTTCGTTTTGTCGGCGATAGGGTTGCTCTTGTGGCGGCGACATCGAAAAAAATAGCACAGGAAGCGCTTAAAAAAATAAAAGTAGAATATGAAATTCTCGAACCGCTGTTCGATATAGAAAAAGCAACTTCTCCTGATGCTCCCAAAATCCACGACGACGACGAATACGCTGTGATACCCACTAAATATGACCCAGAGCATAATATCGCAGCGGAAGTCGAAATTAAATTCGGCGATATCGAAAGCGGTTTTGCAGAAGCGGATTTTGTGGAGGAGCATACATACCGCACTCAATATGCCGCTCACTGCACAATTGAACCGCACGCTGCGGCAGCATATTTCGATGCGATGGGCAGACTTATCATTATTTCTTCGACCCAAGTTCCGTTTCACGCAAGACGCATCACAGCAAGAGTTCTCGGAATAAACGAGGGAATGATTCGTGTGATAAAACCTCGCATAGGCGGTGGATTCGGCGGAAAGCAGGAAATTCTTGTAGAACCGCTCGTGGCAATGGTCGCTTGGCGAAACAAAAGACCGGCGAAACTCGTTCTGTCGCGAGAAGAGGTGTTCGTATCATCGAGGACGAGAAACCCTATGCGCATTAGATTAAAAACTGGCGTGAAAAATAATGGAACAATTACAGCAATCGAGATGGATGCGCTAATGAACACAGGCGCTTATGGAGCACACGCACTAACAGTGCTTTCAAATGCCGGCTCGAAAGTGCTGCCACTGTTCAACAAAATCGAAAATTTGCGCTTTTTCGGCAGGTCGGTATATACAAATCTTCCCGTCGGCGGTGCGTATCGAGGATATGGCGCAACGAAAGGATATTTCGCATTCAACCAGCAAATTGACATTATCGCTCGCAAAGTTGGGCAAGATGTGCTCGAATACATTAAAAAATGGCACATTAAAGAAGGCGAGACATCGCCCATATTCGAGGCGCTCGGCGAAGGCAAGGAAGGTGTCAGCCAGATTATCCACTCCTGCAAACTGACCGAGTGCATCGACCGCGGCGCAAAAGCAATCGGATGGTATGAAAAGCGCGGAAAACACATAAGAAACGGCGATTGGGTGAAAGGCGTCGGTGTATCCGTTGCGATGCAAGGTTCTGGCATTCCGCGCGTAGATATGGGAAGTGCATATATCAAAATGAACGATGACGGTTCGTTCAATCTGCACATCGGTGCTACCGATTTGGGAACCGGCTCCGATACGATTCTCGCGCAAATCGCTGCAGAAACATTGCAAACTCCCATAGAAAAGTTCATCGTTCGCTCGTCGGACACGGATTTGACGCCGTTCGATGTGGGTGCATACGCTTCGTCCACGACCTATGTATCGGGCAATGCCGTGCGAAAATGCGCCGAAAAAATACGCGAGCAAATTATCGAAGTGGCAGCGAAAATAATGAATGCCGACGGTGATAATTTAATTCTCGAAAATAGCGCTGTAAAAAACCTTGCAAATGGAAAGGTGCTGCCATTCGAGAAAATTGCAAAATATTCGCTATATACGCAAGACCAGTTTCAAATACAGGCGGGCGAGTCTTTCGTTGGCGACGAATCTCCACCGCCATTCGCTGCGCAGTTCGCCGAAGTCGATGTCGATACACGCACGGGAAAAATCGTCGTTAAAAAATTCGTCTCCGCCGTCGATTGCGGACAGCCGATAAATCCGAAACTCGTGGAAGGACAGGTGGAAGGCGCTGTCTTAAACGGTATAACCTATGCGCTCTGTGAAGAATATCTATTCGATAAAAACGGCAGAATGACAAATGACAATTTCTGGGACTATAAAATCTTCTCAACAGCAGATATGCCCAAACTCATCACAATTGTCGTCAACTCTTTCGAGGAAACGGGACCATTTGGCGCGAAATCTGTCGCGGAAATAGGAATAAATGGACCGATGCCTGCGATAGCAAACGCGCTCTTCGACGCTGTCGGCGTCCGCCTTTTCGATGCACCGTTCACACCCGAAAAAGTCCTGCGAGCATTGCACAAGCGTTCCGCTTGACCATCCACGCTTCGCCGTGCATCATAGTCGCTCCTTGTTGTCGCTCAAATTATCGAGAACCTAACGGCTTTTAAAATAGGTGGAATAAATAAATACACTGTCATTCCCAACGAATATCCAATGTCATTCCCAACTCGATTGGGAATCCAGCAAGCGTTCCGCTTGACCATCCACGCTTCGCCGTGCATCATAGTCGCAGTCGCGAAGCGCTATTGATGAAGCGGAACGCTTCAAAAAAACGCCACCCATAAAAGAGTGGCGTTTTTAATTTTCGTGTATTTGCAATGGCGCTATTTCAACAATGTCATCTTCTTCTTATCGACAAAGTTATCGCCGACTGTGAGTTTGTAGAAATAAACACCGCTGGGAACCAGATTCTTCTCGTCGTCGAGACCGTCCCACTTCAAAGTGTGCGTTCCCTTTGCCTCGAAGCCATCGAACAGTGTGCGAACATGTTTCCCGAGAACATCTGTTACAACGAGATTGACATTTGCCCCTTCGGGAATAGAAAATTCGATATCGGTGGATGAATTGAACGGATTCGGTGAATTCTGTCCGAGAGTTGGAACCGCGGGAAGAGAAGGCTTTTCATGAACAGCGTGTGTCGTAGTGTCCGTAGTGTCATCAGGGTGATAAGTGAGATACCAACAACCAAGTGGATATGGGTCTAGCGTATCGTTATTATTTTGCCAAGTATATGACCCTCCACCCGAAGTTGGATCACTTGCCCAAGCAGTATCAAGCAGAATCCACTGCAAACTATCATGAAGAGAACCTACCCAACTTGGTCCATTTCCACCGAATTCCCCATATCTATCTTCAATATAGATATAAAGAGAATCGTTCTCATCGAAATTAAAAGGAGAAAAACCATCTATTTCCTTCAAATTTTCCAG
>JALTEE010000210.1 GCA_027007865.1 bacterium | reverse complement strand
TTTATATATAGTTCAAATCACCATTTTCGCAGTTTCCGCAATTCCGTCAGCGTCGAGTTTCAATATTTGCAGCAATTTTTCTCTCTTTCCATAAGTAATAAATTCATCAGGAACGCCGAGATTTTTTATAATTTCGGGTTCGATTTGCCGCTCTTTTGCAAATGCCGCAACACCTTCGCCAAAACCACCCAAAACGCTACCCTCTTCGATTGTCAGCACTCTTTTGTGCGATTTTAACAGTTCGACGAGCATTTCTTCGTCCATCGGCTTTATAAATCGGCAGTTAACAACCGTCGCATCGATGTCTTCCTTCTTCAATATCTCCGCTGCGTTCATTGCGGGATATACCATCGAACCGACAGCGAGCAACAGCAGTTCACCATCTCCCGATTTTACAATCTCCCAACTGCCTATTTCGATTGCATCGAATTTCGATGTCAATTTATCTGGAATAGCGCTGCGCGGATATCTAATTGCCCAAGTTTCCGAGAAATTATCGAGTGCAGTGAACAAGAGATTACGCAGTTCTTGTCCGTCTTTCGGCGCTGCGATAATGATATTTGGAACGGGGCGCAGATATGAAATGTCGAAAATTCCGTGGTGAGTTGGACCATCTTCGCCGACGATGCCCGCTCTGTCCATAGCGATAACGAGCGGAATTTTTTGCAGTGCAACATCGTGTATAATCGCATCGTAGGCGCGCTGTAAAAAAGTGGAATAAATCGCTGCGACAGTTCTTCTCCCATTGGCGGCGAGCGCAGCGCTGAAAACAATACCGTGATTTTCAGCGATGGCGACATCAAAAAAACGCTGCGGAAATGTCCTGTGAAATTTATCCAGTCCCGTGCCAACTTCCATTGCAGCAGTTATTGCAACGAGGTCGTCGAATTTTTCGCCGAGTTCGACCATTGCATCACCAAAAACTTTTGTATAAGTGAGTTTCACTGCCTTCTTTTCGATTTCGCCGGTGTCCGCATCGAATTTACCAAGCCCGTGAAATTTCGTGGCGTCCCGTTCGGCTGGTTCAAATCCTTTCCCCTTCACTGTGATAATGTGCAGCAACTTCGGTTTCTTAATGTCCTTTATTTCGCCGAGGACATCGATAAGTTCATCGATATTGTGCCCATCGATAGGTCCGTAATAATCGAACCCGAACTGCTCGAACAGCATTCCCGGCACGATAAGGTTTTTTAGAGAATCCTCCATTTTGCGTGCTATCGTTCGGAAATATTTCCCAATTTCGCCTGTGCGCCCAGTAAAATTCCATATTTCATCTTTTACCTTTTGGTATAGCGGACTTGCAACGATTTGCGTCAGATATTTCGATACCGCACCGACATTTTTCGATATCGACATCGTGTTATCGTTGAGGATAATGAGCATTTCCGTTCCGGATGCTCCCGCATTGTTGAGTCCTTCGAATGCGAGACCGCCCGTCAGTGCGCCATCGCCGATAATTGCCACGACATTATTATTCTTGTCTGCGAGGTCTCTGTCGAGTGCAAAACCGAGCGCAGCGGAAATAGAAGTGCTCGCGTGCCCGACACCCCAAGCATCGTATTCGCTCTCGCTGCGATTGTTGAAGCCCGAAATTCCACCGAACTGGCGCAATGTGTGAAATCTTTCGCGCCGCCCCGTGAGAATTTTGTATGCGTAAGATTGATGACCGACATCCCACACGATTTTATCTTCTGGTGGGTCATATATATGCAGTAATGCGAGTGTGAGTTCCACAACACCGAGACTGGGCGCGAGATGACCGCCTGTTTCCGCAACAGAGGAAATTATGAACTCACGCAATTCCTTTGCGAGAGCGGGAAGTTTTTTCACATCGATATTTTTTAAATCCGATGGCGAATTTATTTGTTCGAGTATAGACATATTATTCTCCCCCCTGAAAAACTCACGACTAAAGTCGTGTGTTCAAATCTATATATCGATATCCTGCCATTTCAGTATCGGCTGTCTATTTGCCGCGACATCGTCGAGCCGGCAAATCTGCTCCCCGATGAATTTCAAACAAAAATGAAAACTACGCAGCAACTGCTTCCGCTCTGTATTTAACAGGCAAAACTTTATCCAAATTCACTTTATGAGATGCATCCACAATTTCTATGCCGACTATTATATCTCCCGCACCGATATCGAGAACTACATCGTCGGATATCCGCCTATTGACGATTTCCTGCGGAGATTCATCTAAACGAATGTATAGCAGGTCGGTTTTCGAATCGTAAAATATTTGCATATTAAACCTCCCATTTCCCGTAGAAAACATAAACGGTTACAGTTATTATAGTATCGTTTTCAATAATAAAAAATACTTCCACTTTCTTTTGTTCGTAAAATTTACCGAGTCTTTCCCTGTGAAAATCGAATATTTTTGCTTTTCCCTGCCGTTTATGTTTTCCGGAAATTTTAAAACCATTTCGGATTACATCTATTATTTCTGTTTTATCGGTTCCGCGTTCTTTTGC
>JALTEE010000209.1 GCA_027007865.1 bacterium | reverse complement strand
GTATTTTTGTTATTATATTAAAAAAACCACACAGCACATAACAGTTTTGGCGATAGAAGTATGGAAATCATAACGGGAAAGGAATAGTTAAAATATTAGAAAATGATGGTTGAAACCAATGAATATTGAGAGCGATAAAAAACTTTCGTCTCGATTTGAACTCGTTTTGCGCGAACTTGTAAACGAGCATATCAAAACAGGTGCGCCAGTCGGCAGTAGGACGATTAGCAAACGGCTCGGCAATGCGCTTTCCGCTGCCACAGTGCGGAATGTGATGCAGGACCTCGAAGAATTAGGTTTTGTCAGACAGCCGCACACATCCGCAGGACGCGTTCCGACAGCGATGGCGCTGAGATATTTTATCAAATTCTTGATGAAGCCGAAGCGTTTGTCGAGTATCGAGCAGCAAAAAATCGAGCGGGTATTTTTAGGCGAATTTTCGGACATATTGCAATTGCTCGAAGGCGTTGGAAAAATACTCGCATCGATTTCGGATGAACTCGGGCTAATCATTTCACCCTCGGGCGAAGAACTCATTTTGCACAGAATCGAATTGATACCTGTCACATCAGATAGGCTGGTAATGGTTCTCGTAACTAAATCGGGGTTGACGCGCTCCATTATGATGGAAATCCCATCGATACCGAAACGGAAACTCGATATCGTTAAAGAAGGATTAAATCAGCGTCTTTCGGGATTAAAATTTGCAGAAATTAAACGGACTATATCGGAGCGCCTCGCCGACCTCGAAAGCCTATACGGCTCCTTCACGACGAAAATCGTTCAATCTGCCGAAGAAATATTCAAGATGGAAGACGAAGTCGCAGCAGTGTTCGGCAGAGAGAACATCATCCATAAGCCCGAATTTTCCGACCTCGAAGAACTCCGTGAAGTTATGGAGCTGTTCGAGACGGACGACGAATTGATTAGATGTCTGCCGCATCCTGTTGACAGCGATGTGGAAATATTTGTGGGACCGCCATCGGCGGAACAGTTAGGAATGGTTATTGCAAATTATCCAATCGGTTCGAGCAAAGGAATGCTTGGTGTTCTTGGCCCAATCAGAATGGATTATTCAAAAATAATCGAACTCGTATCGTTCACCGCAAAAAAAATGTCAAATCTCTGGGAAACTCAGGAGGACAAGAATGTCAAAGGAACAGGAAAATAGTGCAGAAGAAATAGAAACCGAAAATGCCACTTTAGCGGAAAAATCGCAGGAAACCGAATCGCAGGAGGAGGAAAAAACTCCCGACCAAATTATAGAGCAATTGGAGCAGGAAAACGAGGAACTGCGCGATAAATATCTTCGTATCGTTGCGGAGTTTGAAAATTTTCGCAAGCGTCAGGAAAAAATCTTTACGGAAATGCTCGAACAGGAGCGGAACAATGTCATCGGGCGACTGCTCGACATCGCCGACGATGTTTCTCGCGCTACATCCGCAGCGGAAGAAAATTTCGACCCGCAGCAAATCTTGTCGGGAATAAAACTTATCGAACAGCGAATATCCGAATTATTGCGCCTCGAAAATGTTACAGCAGAAGACCCCACAGGACAAATATTCGACCCGCTCCAACACGAGGCGATGGGTATAATCCCCGTCGATAGCGAAGAACAGGACGGTGTCGTCGTTCAAATAGTGAGCCCAACTTATAAGCGCGGCAGCAGACTTATTCGTCCAGCAAAAGTTTTTGTCGGAAAATATGTGAAAGATGAAGAGGAAATGGAAGGAAATTCATAGAGAATGTAAGAACAGTAATGGCGACAGGTTTTCTGCCTGCCTAGCGTGCAATGGTCAAGGCGAAAGTTTGTGAAAAATGAGCATTAAACCCGACACAATAATCGAAGCGCTGATATTTTCTGCGCCGGACCCGGTGCACGCATCGAAACTTGCGAAAATTGCAGGAGTTCCCAAAGAGGAGGTCGGCGAAATAATTGCACGATTGAACCGGCTTTATCGTGAAAGTGGTCGCTCATTTGCGATACGAGAAATCGCCGGCGGATATGCGATATATATTTCGCAGGATTTCGCTCCGTGGATACAGGAAATTTTGGGCAAAGATAGAGGCTTGCATCTTACGCGAGCGATGTTCGAAACGGCGGCGATAATCGCAGTTAAGCAGCCGATTACGAAGCCGATGATAGATAAAATCCGCACTGTTAATTCATCTGCGCCGATTATGCAACTTCTGAAACAGGGGCTTGTTACGATTGCGGGACGGCAGCAATCGCCCGGACGACCGTTTCTATATCGCACCACGCAAAAGTTCCTAAAAGTCTTCGGACTGAACTCGCCGCAGGATATTCCATCGTTCGAGGAACTGCAAAAGATATTCGAGGGAGAAGATTTTCCCGTATAATGCCATAATTCATCGCTCATTTCGGTGTTAATGCTATGAGAATTTTATTTTTCATACTATTTTCTATCTGCGCAATTTTTGCAAACATTGATAACGCAATTATTCCCGAGGATTATAATACGA
>JALTEE010000208.1 GCA_027007865.1 bacterium | reverse complement strand
TAAATGTATTTATTATGGAAAAAATCTCGAACAAACTGGAAGATTATCTCGAAGCGATATATCTTCTCGAAAAAGAACATTCTGTCGCTCGCATCAAGGATATAGCGTCATTTCTGGATGTGAAGCCGCCGACCGTTCTCTCCGCTGTTCGTCGCCTTGCCGATGAAAAACTTGCCGTGCACGAGCACTATGGATACATTAAATTGACTGACAAAGGTAAAAGAATAGCGAGGCAAGTATATCAACGCCACAAAATATTGCTGAAATTTCTCGAAGAAATTTTTGGAATATCGAGAGACAAAGCGCTTCCGCAGGCGTGCGATATGGAGCATATAATATCCTGTCGCACAAAAGAACTTTTTGAAAAATTGAGCAAATTCTTTAATAGCAATCCTGATATTTTCCAGAAATGGCTTGATGAGCGATAATTTTAACGCATTTGAAAATAATAATTTGAATAATCTCGATAAAATGTCTGACAAAGGCGAAATAATCGTTGCAGTTGCAGGAAACCCAAATTCAGGTAAAACCACTATTTTTAATGAAATTACTGGTTCTTCGCAGAAGGTTGGGAATTGGCCTGGCGTAACTGTCGAAAAGCTCGAAGGTGCCGCCACTTATCGCGGCAAAAAATTTCGCTTCGTGGATTTGCCTGGAACTTATTCGTTATCTGCATATTCGCCAGAAGAGCGCATTGCACGGGATTTTTTATTATATGAATTTCCCGATGTCGTGCTTCTGGTCATTGATGCGTCGAACATCGAGCGGAATTTATATCTTGTAGCGCAAGTTGCTGAAATCGGACACCCTATGGTCATTGCGCTGAATATGTTCGACATAGCAGAGAGGGAAGGATACGCCATCGCTGCGGACGATATGTCGCAACTTCTTGGAGCACCTGTTATTCCTACTGTCGGCACAAGAGGAAAAGGAGTTAATAAACTCATCGATGCAATAATCGATACAGCGGAAAATAAAAAGCACCCGAAACCTGTCGAATTTCCAAAAGAAATCGAGGATGCGATTTCTCTTGTGGAAAATCAGATACGAGTTGCCGATGAAAACACCACACCAATTGCACCACACTGCCACATAAGAAGATATGTTGTAGAAAAGTTGCTCGAAAACGACCCGCTTTTAATATCGGATGTATTGACTATTTGTCCAAATAGAGAAGAACTCGACGCCCTCATCGACGACAAGCGAAAATGTCTGGAAAAACTTTTCAGCACAGACATAAATTCGATAATGGCGCACGCGCGATATGCTTGGGCGACAGGCGTTTTCAAAGAAACGGTATCGAGAAAAAAGAGCGAGAGGAAACTCGCCACAGAAAAAATAGACGATATTCTCCTCAATCGCTGGCTTGGATTGCCGATTTTTGCCATTGTAATGTTTTTAATGTTCTACCTCACATTTACTATCGGCGGGATTTTCTCTAATTGGTTTGATATGTTCTTCGGATGGTTTGCGCAGTGGACGGGTGAAGAAATTATTGCACTCGGCGGGTCGAAATTATTCGCATCTTTGATAGGTGATGGGATAATCGGCGGTGTCGGCGCCGTTCTCGTCTTTCTTCCGAACATCGCTGTTCTGTTTTTACTCATCGGTTTTTTGGAAGATTCCGGCTACATTGCGAGAACAGCGTTTTTAATGGATAAGATAATGCACAAATTCGGTCTTCACGGGCAGAGTTTTATTCCGATGCTAATCGGTTTTGGATGCACTGTTCCTGCTGTGATGGCGACGCGCTCACTTAGAAATCATAAAGATAGATTAACTACCGCACTTGTGCTGCCATTTATTCCGTGCTCGGCGAGACTGCCAATCCTGATACTTTTCGCAGGATTACTTTTCCCGAAAAATCCATCGCTCGTAGTATTCACAATGTATTTCCTCGGGATTGCTGTGGCGTTTCTTATTGCGTTCGGCATAAAAAAGATGTTTTTGCGGAAGTTATCATCGCCATTTGTAATCGAACTGCCTAAATATCACAAACCTGCGCTGCGCATTATTTTGCGCCACGCCTGGTTCCGCACTTGGGTATTCATTAGAAAGGCGGGAACGGTAATTCTTATGGGCGCAATTCTTCTATGGGTATTGGGAAATACACCATCGGGTGTTCAATACGCATCGGAGAAAAGCACCGCTGGAATTTTGGGCAAGGCGATAGCACCTGTTTTTTCCCCGCAGCATTTCGGATGGCAGGGGGCTGTTTCTCTTACTTTTGGCTTCATTGCGAAAGAGATGATGGTATCGTCGCTCGGTGTTCTATATGGCACTGATGAGGAAAATGTTTCGCACGCACTCGGTGCAGATTTCCCGTTTCCTGCCGCTCTCGCATTCCTCGTTTTTGCAATGTTATATACTCCCTGTGTAGCAACACTTGCAGCGATAAAATCTGAAACGGGAAAGTGGCGCTGGGTATTTATTTCTGCCATCCTGTCTCTTTCAGTTGCGTGGATTTTGTCATTTATTACTTATTAT
>JALTEE010000207.1 GCA_027007865.1 bacterium | reverse complement strand
TATATCCGTTTTTTCAGGTAATTCTCCCTCCTAAAACTTGTATTTTTACAATAGCGTTGCGGGTCTCTTCCTCTTTTCCCCGCCATAAGTTTTCCCATCAAATGCTATCTTGTTTCAAATAAGACAGCGTATTAAAAAAATGTCAAGTAGAATAATTTTTTTATTTGGGCAAAAATCCGCTTAAAAATTAATTATACATCTTCGAACATTTTTTCGAGAAAGATAAATTGGACTTGCGAATATTTTTGTGCGCACTTTTTTATTACAATGCGACTGACTGGAAATTATAACAATTGGATTAAAATGAGGACTGCGAAACTCGGGCTTCACACATTTTTCCGGCTAATTATTGTTTTATGCCTATCGGTATTATGCACCTATGTCTATGCTTCCGGCAAAAATCTTTGGGACGAGAATAATCCCGAGTTATCCGATTCTCTGCGAGACCTCATATATCGCTGGCGCTGGGAAGATGCAGAAAAATTGCTCGATGGCGAAGGAATCGTATTCGATAAACTCGACGACAACTTTTTGCGCGGGTATATAAATCTGCAATTGAAAAATTACTCGGTGGCAGAATCGCTCTTTTCGCAAATTGTAGGGGAGAAGTATGACCTCGGCGATTGGGCAATCGTGTTTCTTGCGCAGTCGTCGTATTATGCGAAGCATTACGATGCAGCGTCAAATTTTTCTCGATTAGCGGGGATAATTCCCGGCTTCAAGGACACGATTGCGACTATTCGGTGGCGTTCTCTGTTGAATGGTGGCAAAAAGGAAGCGGCAATCGCGCAGCTCGACACTCTTTTTCAAAAGAATTTTATTTGGAAATGGCATTATAAATTATTAAAGGCGAAACTTTTTGCAGATATCGGCGAGGAGAATAATGCGCGTAAAATTTTCCGCGAAATTTTAAGCAAATTATATGCGAAAGGTAATTATAGATGGATTGTAAAGAGCGCTGCGCAAAAATTTTCGACACTTAATTCCCTGACCGATAGCGATTTTAAACTACTTGGCATATCTTTTTATTACACAAAGAGTTATGAAGATGCAATAAAATGGCTTGGGAAATATTCCAAGACGGAATCGGAAGCGCTGCTAAAATATTTTCTTGCAACATCTTATGCTAAGGCAGGGATTTATAAAACTGCATTAAGTAGATTGCATAACCTATTGAATAATAGCGAATATCCGCGGAGCACACTTTGGTGGAGAATCGGATTTTGCTATCGTAAAACGAAGAAATTTGCAAAGGCAGAGGAAGCGCTCGATTCTGCGCTCGTGGAATGTAAAAAATGCGGGAATAAAATTTATATTTTGCAAGAAAAAATGTTTCTATCGCAGGATATCGATGACTATCATATGTATGCTCGAACAGGTGCAGAAATGGCGGCGGCAAATCCCGGCGGGCAAAAAGGCTCTGCTGGACTTATGTGGGCGATAACGGGATATTTATCGCTCGGTTTCCCCGACAGTGCGATAATGTATGCCGAGCATTTGAAGCGCGGATTTCAATCTCAGGATTTCCTCGACGAAGTTCGATATTGGGAAGCGAAAAGTTTTGCTGTGCTTGGAGATACGGCAAGAGCGGATACATTCCTTACATATCTTTCGCTGTGCGGCAGACAGAACCTTTTTGCGTGGCTTGCTGCCGAGAAAAAAATCCCGTTCAAAAATCCATCGCCATTGAAATTCGTAAAAATTCCGAAATACGATGCAGATTCGATATACCAGCAGGCGAAAGTCGTAATCGAAAAGGCGAGCGGACAAAAATTCGATAAAAATTATAAACTTCCTGATGATGAACTGCGTTTCAAAGCGGAACATCTGGCAAAACTGGGATTGATATGGCTCGCAAAACCCTGTTTCAAAGCGATGGGGAAAGATGGTATTTTTGTAGAATCTATTCAAGGAGACATCGAACTATGGAGATATTATTATAGCTTGCGCCTTTATGAACTTGCCCGAAATTGCGGTGAGAACATAATTTCTAAATTGCCCGAAATTGCTAAAAATAATCCGAAAATTCTACGGCTCAAATTTATATTGCCATTTGAAAAAACTGTTTCAGAAAAATGCGATAAGGAAAATATCGACCCGCTATTCCTCTATGCCGTTATGTATCGCGAGAGCAGATTCGACCCTCACGCGATTTCATACGCCGACGCGATGGGACTTATGCAATTCATCGAACGAACAGGAAAAAATGTTGCAGGATGGCTCACGATGGAAAATTTCGATAAAAGAAATCTATTCGATTACAAAACGAGCATTTCTATGGGGGCAAGGTTGCTGTCATATCTCCTCAATCAGCGAATGTCGCCGTATTTTGCTCTCGCAGAATATAATGGGGGAGACAAGCGAACAGACAATTGGGTGAAAGACTGCCCAGATAGGAGCGACGATGTCTTTTGCGCAGAATTTATCGATTCAAGGCAGACAAGATTATATGTAAAAAAAATAATGGGATATTATTACACTTATCATT
>JALTEE010000206.1 GCA_027007865.1 bacterium | reverse complement strand
ATGCAGTTGAAACCAACATAAACAATAAAATTAAAACTATTATAAATGTCTGTTTCATCGGAACCTCCGAAAAAATATGCTGGGGCGCATTTCTACGCCCCAGCAATAGTGTAAAATTATCGCATATATACAATCTTTTTCGTAGCAGTTCTGCCATCTTTTGTTGTGGCACGCACAAGATATATTCCTGTTTCCAATCCATTTTCAGGATGCCAGATTGAATTATTGCCAAGAATTTGCGAGACTTTTTCTCCCTGCAAATTATATATCTCGACATTAGCATCGGATGAAACATTTATGCTAACGGATGAATTGAACGGGTTCGGATAGGCGGAAATATTAAAATCTATTGGCAAACTTTTCTTCTCGGCGATTTTTACTACATTATTTATTTCGCCGGGTGTTCCGAGCGAATCTGCGCTTGCGCCCCAATTCGCAGGGTCGTTAGATTCTCCATACGGGTCGCGGCGAGAAAGTGTGTATCCGTTGCCATCGCTCGCAGGCGCCCAATCGTCGTAATATTGAACGGAATCGATGGTAATATCGGCGGCAACATCTCTGATTACAACTTGGTCGCTGTCGTTGTTCAATTGAATACCGTTTCCGCGGGCATCGACATCGGGCGTGAAATATAGCGCCGTCGTATCCGAGCCGTAGGAATAGACATATATCGTCAGATATTCACCGGAGGCTATGGTAATTCCCTCGAACTGATATTCTCCTTCGCCATCGGTCAGGATATATGTGCTGTCGAGATATATATCGCTGTCTGTTATGTTGTATAGTTCCACCCATTCTTTATCATAGCTGGGAGAATTATACATAATCTCGTTGACGACGATTTGGCCATAGACAGCGCAAGCCATCACCACAATAAATGCCAGAAACAACACTCGCCTTAACATTTCGACCTCCTCTGTGTTTTATAATTTCCTTGTGTTCTAATTTAGTTTTAAAATCGTTTTTGTCGATATGTATTTATTATTATGATTTTTTGCGCAGGATGCAATAGTTTTTATGTTGCCAAGCAGATTTTCATCGATTGGAATCGCAAATTTTTCCAAAAATCGCCCTGCGGAATACGATTCCACCAACCCCCATTTTTTAAGCGTGCGCAGATGCTTCGACAAAATATCTGAAAATTCATCGCTGCGCAATATCGAGATACGAAATCCGTTATCGAAAAATTCCGCATCGGGAAATGCCTTTTCCATTTCATCGGAAACATTGTCCAGAACCGTTCGGATGTGCGCACTTCGAGACGCTAACAATACGATATTATCCTTAACCGAATAGGCGAATCCCAATTCTGTTCCCATAGCATCTGTCAATGTAACAATGTCATCGCTCGAATTTTTCCAACCGACATCGTAGCCGCTTATTTCGCTTGAAAGAACTGCATTTTTCACATTATCCCTGTGTTTCACTATCCATTTTGAAATATTTTCGCTCGGTTTTAGAATCACGACAGGGGCGATGCCAGAGCACTTTCCGCTGCCTGCGGATAGCCAAATACAGCCCGCACGCTCGAATCGAATTTCTTCATCGGAATTTTTCGACAGCAATAATTCAAACAGCGGAATATTTTGGACAATGTCTTTGTAATTTATCGGCAAAAATTCCTCGTATGCGAGCGCATTTTGCGGGCAAAGATTTATAAGTGATGAAATTTTGGAATTTTGCGGCATTTTACTCTTGTCTATCGGTATGCTCACTCTGCGGATTTGCGCGGTTTTCCCATCGAACTCGAAATCGAATGCGACGCGGGAAAACTTTTGCTGCTCCGCTGGAACTCCTTGATAGTATCGTTTATAATATGGGTCGTTTTTCAAAAGCGATGTATTAAGCACGACTGCTGCCTGACTATTGTTTTCTGAAAACCCACAGTATTTCAAACTTGTCATCGTCATATCATCCGTTGCAATGGAGTTTTTGGCTTTCTCCACAGCGAGATTTAATGCGCGCTCGAACTGCTTTTCAGAATTGCTCATAACGAGGATATTATCTTTGATAAAGAATGCGCCCAATGCGCCCTGCCTATCCTTTTGCGCAGTCCAATATTCCAAACCGTTTTTCATTTGCTTCTTATACCAACTTCGTGAAGATTTTAATATCGGCGGTGTCGTAGGCAGACGAGTAATATATACAAATTCGACATCTCCGACGCCATAGAAAGAAAGCACGACTTTGTCGCCGATTAGCGGGTCGAGATTTTCGCCGATAAATCGAAATCCCGCTGCTTGTTCCAGCGCATCGAGTTTCGCGGAAATTTTTCTTATCTGGCGCGTTTGTTCGGAATTAGATGCGGGTTCGCCCGATATAATCGGTTCGATGATTGCGCGTCTGAAATCATTTCTGCGAAGATTTTTGTATCCATCGATGCAAACAATCATTCCAGCATTATCAGGCGATAGCGATAGAAGTTCGTTAAAATCTGTGAAATCGGCAAATAGAAAAATTTGCGCAAGCAAAATTGTCGATATTGTTAT
>JALTEE010000205.1 GCA_027007865.1 bacterium | reverse complement strand
ATTATACATCTGAAATAGAAAATTTCTCTATACCTGTTATTGAAAAAGAAGCGACAGAAAACGATATTTTAAGCGGTAATTTCGACGGTGCGATAATAGCGACAGGCTCAAAACCGATAATACCGCCAATCGAAGGACTAAAAGAATATCTTTGGGCAGAAATTTTGAAAGACGAAAATATGTTCAGTAATAAAAAAGTTGTTATCATCGGCGGCGGATTGATTGGAATCGAGATAGCGCATAAACTTGTCAAAAACAATAATGAGGTCATCGTTGTCGAAATGCTCGGCGAAATTGCTCGCGGAATGGAAATGATAGAAAAGGCAATTACCTTAAAATCGCTCAAAAATGAAAATACAAAGATATTGCTCAACACAAAAGTTGTGAGAATAGATGAAAATAAAGTATTCGTGGAAGGTGAAACCAACGATGTGATAGAAGATGTGGACCATATAGTTTTATCTGTGGGAATGAGAAGTTATAATCCGTTATCCTCGAAATTGAATGGCAAAATTCCCGTATATATTGTCGGCGACGCCAAAGAAGTCGGCAAAGCGCAGGATGCGATAAGAGACGCATTCGAAACAGCGAGCAAAATATAAGAAATTCGACTTGCCATAGGTTTTGACAACGGGAAAATATTACTGATGAACCGTGTAAGTGGGAACAAATATTTTATAATATTCAATATTTTTGTAGATGCAAAAAAGTAGCATTGCTATCTAATCTTTGCATTTCTGCTAAAAAGATTGTATAAATCGAAATGTTTTCCTTTCCCAAAATTCTACACACTATAATTTAACTCTTGTTCGATTTATCATCGGAATAGTGCATATTCATAGGATTTTTATGGAAAAGGGACATCGTCGCATAGTGCGTTCGGCATTTTTTTCAGGATTTGGCACGCTTTTGAGCCGTTTCGCAGGTCTCGCCCGCGAAATGCTGATGGCTGCGTTATTCGGAACGGGTATGGTTGCAGATTCTTTTGCTGCGGCGTTTCGATTTCCAAATCTGCTGCGTCGCGTTTTTGGCGAAGGCGGATTAAAAGTTGTTCTCGTCCCACGATATACGCAGGAACGAGAAGAACTCGGCAATTACGAAGCATTCATTCTCGCATCGTCGCTTTCCGTTGTTCTTGCTATTGCCATATCGCTTGTAATTTTTATCGGCATCTGGACGGCGCCGTATTTGACATACATTTTCGCGCACGGCTGGCGCAACGACCCGCAAAAATTCGCGCTAACAGTGAAATTGCTGCGATTTTTGTTTTCATACATCGGATTTATGACAATGGCAACCTGGTGCGCAGCGATATTGAATTCGCACAGAAAATTTTTCCTGCCGGCACTGGCACCTGCATTTTTAAATCTCGGCTGGCTCGGCGGAGCGACGATAGCGCTGTGGAAATTCAGCGGAGCGGCTCAGCAACAGCAAGCGATAATCGTCGCATCGGGTGTCCTCGTCGGAGGACTTCTGCAATTCCTCGTGCAAATCCCGATGATGTGGAGCATCGGGTTCAAATTCGTTCCGAAAATTTTAAAAAAAATACCGGCAATACTCGAAATCGGGAAATTGCTGACTCCTGCTCTATTCGGTCTCGCCGTCGGAGAAATAAACTTTTTAGTCGATGTTTTTCTCGCATCGTATCTTCCCGGAGGGAGTGTTGCGGCGCTGACATACGCAAATCGCTTGATATATTTGCCGATGGGGCTCGCAAGCGTGGCGATGGCAACAGCGACTTTGCCCGAACTATCATCGCTCGCCGCACAGAAAAAATTCGAGCAGTTCAATAAAACTCTATCCTTTTCATTTCGAACTTTGCTGGGGATAATGCTCCCTATAAGCGCATATATCATCGTTCTTCGAGAACCGATTGTCAGATTTCTCTTCGAGCGCGGCAGTTTTTCTGGTGCGGTGTCCACGCCGATGACAGCATACGCACTCGCTATGTATGCTGTCGGGCTATACGCGTTCAGTTCATTCAAAATTCTCACGCAGGGGTTTTACGCGCTCAAAGATACAAAAACTCCCGTGATTAACGCCGCTATTGCGCTATCCATCAACATTGTCCTAAATCTGCTTCTCATCGGACCGATGAAACACGCAGGGCTTGCGCTGGCGAGTTCGATAGCGGCGATAATTCAGGTATTTCTCTTACTCTGGTGGCTCGATAGGCGAAATGTGCTGCGAATGCGTGATGAAATGGCGAGTTTTTCCCGAATAATTTTCGCATCGGCAATTTTGGGCGCAATCACATATATTGCCGCAATTGCAACGATGAGTTTTTCCTATGGAACATCGTTTTCTGCGCGAACTGTCCAACTTGCGATTCCTTCGGCAATTTGGCTCGCCGCACTAATCGCCATAGCATACTTATTCAAAATCACCGAGATTTCCGCATTCCTCGAAATCGCTCGCAAAAAAATACTCCGCAGAACACGCTAATTCGGACTTTGCACTTCGATATATTGTATTGCATTTGACGAATGAATATTTTCTTGACATTATTTTATCGTGCGATTAAATTTGATGAAACCTAAAAAAGCAGGTTTCATTTTGCTCAACTTCTTGGAATTACGAGAGATATAGAGATGCAAGAGCAGACAGACAGCTCAAGCAGTCTGTTGACTCGGGTGTTTTCGTCAACAGCGGGCTTTAGCCTGCTGAAACACAATAACAACAAGGGGTTGCAACCCCTTGTTAGAGGAGGTTCATTATGCGCAATATTATCATTTTGTCGCTGGCGTTGCTTTTTTTCGGCGCTTCGGGTGTGTGCATCGCGCAAACAGAGGAATTCATCTTCTACCCATGCGCCGATGTCAACATCAAAACATTCGGTGGTGGCGAAGGAAATACCACATTTCTCAAGTTCGATATATCAGCACTCGCACCTGGGCAAACAATTAACAATGTTGAACTCGGCATATATGTGTTCGATGTCGGCGAATGGGATGGCGATATGCTGTTTTGGAACGCCGACAATCAGACATGGGACGAGAGCGACACAGTTGGCGCAATCTGGAACTGTCCGTTTTCAGATACCGTCACTCAATTGCTAGGGTTCGGAGATACAATCGGTCCCGCATCATCAGTCAATCTCGCAGATATTTTTGACCGCGATTATGAAGCGGGGCATACATACTGCACAATTGTGATGAAAGACCCCGATGATGAGACTTCTGTTCCATTAGACGGCGACGACCCATACGATTTAGATGACACTTTGAAAGTCGGCAATTGGCTTTTTGGGGAAGGCATAATGTTTCGCCCGCGCGAATATTCCGATACCCTTTATATCCCAAAACTTGTTGTTACTTATGTTCCGCTTGGTATCAATGAGGAAAAGATGCTGCCGTCTATCTTGAAAATCACTGCATATCCCAATCCGTTCAATTCGTCGTGCGCTATCGCCGCTCCCGCAGGAGCGGATGTGGAAATATACGATTTGCGGGGGAATGTCGTGTATAAAACCCCCTCTATTCCTCGGTCCCTTTCTCCCCAAGGAGAAAGGGATGTCTTGGCAGCCGAGGATGGCAGCGAAAGTCCTTTCCCCTCAGGAGAAGGTGGCTCGACGAAGTCGAGACAGATGAGGGGGCAGTTCTTCATTTGGCAACCCGACAAATCGATTTCATCGGGAATATATCTTGTGCGAGCGACAACGAATGATGGACGGACGACGACGAAACGGATTGTGTATGTGAAATAGAATGGAAATCAGAAAACCCAATACACAACCCCTTCTGGATTCCCAATCAAGTTGGGAATGACACCACACCACACCCCATTTGTCATTCCCGCGCTTTCAATTGTTATTTTTGCATTCTATTCTGTCATTCCCGTGAAAACGGGAATCCAGAAAGGCGAGAAGGTGAAAATATATAACCTGCGAGGGAATGTTGTTTGGCAAACCAATCTGAGCGACCGCCAGGAGCGACCTAACGAGCCGCGAAGCGTGGATGGTCAAGCCGAAGGTTTGGTGAAGCGCTGAAACATCCGAAGGATGATTTCAATATCGTGGTCTATATCGTTTGTGCGTGGGATTTGTAATTTCGGAGTAGGTTTTAAAACGAGATTCGGTGTAGGCGAATATTTTGATAATTTCTCGTCCAATTTTGCAAGCGAGAGTTTTTCCGTATCGAATGATAGAGTAATCCATTTTTTACCGAACGAAACATATTTGAAACCTATTTGGGTCGCAAGAATTCGCACCGTCAGGAAATCGACCAAGTTTTTAGCCGTGTCGGGCAATCTGCCAAATCTATCCTGCAACTCTTCTTTTATTCGCGCGATTTTTTCCTCTTTATCGGCGGTGAAAAGGCGCTGGTATGCCCACAATCGATTCTCCGTTTCCGGAATGTAGTCGTATGGCAGGTATGCGTCGAAATCGATTTTGAATGGAATCGGTTCGAACATTGGCGGCTTTTGACCCCGCAACTCTGCAACCGCTTCTGCGAGCATTTTCGTGTATAAGTCCAGCCCGATTTCATCGACGAATCCGCTCTGCTCTTTGCCCAGTAGATTTCCCGCACCGCGAATTTCCATATCCTCCATAGCGAGGTGGTATCCGCTGCCGAGTTCCGTATGTTCCATAATAGCGCGCAGTCTCTTTCGCGCTGTTGGAGTCATCGAGCGATACGGCGGAATGACGAGATACGCATACGCTTGAACGTCCGCTCTGCCGACTCGCCCGCGAAGTTGATACAACTGCGAAAGCCCGAATTTGTCCGCTCGATTGATTATTATCGTGTTCACATTCGATATGTCGGTGCCAGATTCGATTATCGTTGTCGATAAGAGCATATCGTATTTGCCATCGCGGAAATCGAGAACGGTGCGCTCCAGTTTTCGTTCTGGCATCTGTCCGTGAGCGACCGCTATTTTCAAGTCGGGCATTTCCGCCTTAAGAACCGCTTCTATTCCGCCGATTGTCTCGACTCGATTGTGGACGAAGAATATTTGTCCGCCTCGTTCGATTTCCTGATAAATCGCTTTTTTGAACAATTCGATGTTCCACGGCACGATTTGTGTGAACACGGGTCTTTGAGAAACAGGCGGCGTCTCGATAACAGAAAGGTCTCGCAGTCCCGATATCGAAAAATATAGCGTTCTCGGAATCGGCGTCGCAGTCATTGTGAGGACATCGACCTCTGCTCGCAGCGATTTCAATTTCTCCTTGTGTTTCACGCCGAACCACTGTTCTTCATCGACTATCAGCAGACCGAGTTTGCGAAAGTGAATTTTATCGGACAATAACATATGCGTCCCGATGGCGATATCGATTTTGTCCGCCTCGATGTCCTGCGCAATTTGTGAAACTTTTTTCTTCGGAGTAAATCGGCATAGCATTTCGATGCGAATCGGCATATTTTGCAGTCGCTCTCTGAATGTTGCGTAATGCTGTTCTGCGAGAATTGTCGTCGGGACGAGGAGTGCGACTTGATAGCCCTGCGAAACCGCTCGAACCGCTGCTCGCAGTGCGACTTCCGTTTTCCCGAAACCGACATCTCCACAGAGCAATCTGTCCATCGGGTATTCTTTTTCGAGGTCGGCGGAAACATCTTTTATCGCCTTTTTCTGGTCGGGTGTTTCGTCGAATGGGAATGTTTTTTGCAGTTCGATTTCCCATTCGTCGGCACGGTGCATCGGCGGGCGCTTTTTTATCTGCCGCATCGCATATATTCGGACGAGTTCGCCTGCGAGTTCGAAAACCTTTTTACGCGCTCGCCCTTTAATAGACGACCATTTTTTCCCGCCGAGTTTCGACAACCTCGCCGCAGACCGCGGACCGAGATACGGACTGACGAGATAAAAATCCTCCATCGGCACATAAAGTTTCTCGTCCGATGAAAATTGGAGTTGGAGCAGTTCGGTAGTTCGCCCGTCGATTTCAAGCTGCTTGATGCCCAAAAATTTCGCAATGCCATAATCGGAGTGGACAACGAAATCGCCTTGCTCGAGTCCATAGTGTGCGAGCATCGCCCTCCCTTGATGATAGCGCTGTGAAACGAACATAGTGCGCGAAAAACCCAGTATATCGTCGCCGGATATGACCACCGTGTCCGCCTGCTTTAGCGAAAAACTCGTGGAAACAGCGCCCGGTCTGACTGGAACTGGGATTTTTCCACCAAAATATTTTTCGATGCGCTCTCGCTGTCGAGACGATGATATTGCCACAAAAATGCTTCCGCGCTGCGCAAAAAACTCTATTTGTTTGAGTAATTCCGACGGCTCACTCTTTAAAATTACTCGCTTGCTCTCGAAATCGATTGCATCCTCGCCGACGGGTATTTCTCTGATTTGAATAACTTTTTCGAATTGCGAATTTCGAGCGATGCCTCTCCCCTGCTCGAATATTTTCTCGAACCGATTTATGTTCGGAAATATGTATTCCGGTGGCAACGGTGAAAAATCTTCCCAACTAACTCGCTCGTAAAGGTCATTTGCACGATTTAAAAATTCCTGTGCTTCATCGACGATTTTTTCCGGCTCCACAGCGATTACGATTGGTGAATATTCTTTTAACAAATCGAGCGGCGATATTGTAGATGGCTCGAAAAGAGGCGAAAACCATATTTCGCCGGGAAAATGCCTGTCCAATGCAATTCTCGCTGTGAGTTCTTCCAATTCTCGCTTCGGCAGGATTTTTTTTGCATCTTCGCTAATGTGTGCGAGCAGTTCATCCACCGATGGCTCTTCCATCGTAAGCCATTCCACCGCAGGCAGTATCTTTGCTTGCTTAATCTTTGTAATCGAGCGCTGGTCTCGCGTCGAAAAAGTGCGTATCTCTTCTATATTGTCGCCGAAATATTCGATGCGCACAGGGTCGGAATGCGCCGGTGAGAAAAAATCTATGATTTCACCTCTGCGAGCGAAGGAGCGTAAAAATTCGACAATGCGCTCACGCCGATAACCTGCATCCGCAAGTTTTTTTAGCAATTTATCCTGCGAAATATTTTCATTCCTATCGATGGTGAGCGAATATTTTTCGATGAAATCCGCGGGCAGTGTTCGCCACATCAATGCCTGCGGAGTAGTTATCAAAATCGAGTTTTCGGTATTTATAAATTGCCAAAGCGAAAATATTCTCTGCGCAACAAGTTCCTCGTTCGGATATTTGTGCGCATAGGGCAAAATATCCCACGACAGAAACGGCAGCGCATTTTCACCGAAAACCGTTTTGCAATTGGCAGCCGTGCTATCGAATAATTTTTCGGGAACAACGATTACCGCTCGACTTTTTAATTGCCGAGTGATTGCATCGACAACGGCAGGATATAGTGGTTCTACCAGCCCGCTGATTTTTACAACGCCCGATTCGCTCATCGCTGAAATAAGTTTTTGCAACGATGATGTGCTCTCGATAATTTTTGTAAGATACGATGACATATTTAGAAAAAGCGGTTTTTTGAGGCGAGGTCAACAAAAATTAGGAATATATCGTAAGTTCTATTTCCCATATTCATATTTTAGTGTAACTCTTCTGTTTATGCTTCTGCCATAAGGGGAATCGTTGTCTCCGAGCAGTTTTCCGCGCAGAGTATATGGTTTTTGCGAAGCATATCCCCGAAATGATAATGAGCAATTGTGAGATTTCAACCAATTATCCAATTTGTTTTCATCTACACCAGCGAAATGCGCAATGTATTCTCGCATAATATTATATTCGCGCTTCGCTCTCTGTGCGGAAAGTTCACTATTTCTTCGCTCTGTTCCTATATTATCCGTATGCCCTTGAATTTCTGCAGATTGCTTATATCCCGAATCGGCACGCGCCACGAATATCGATGCAAAATTAAACAGTCTTCTTTCGAGATATTTTGAAAGCGGAGCACTTTCATCGAAGACAAATTCAACTAATAGCATATTCTCAATAGCCTCGATATGCTGTTGTTGACGCACCGATATATTATGTTGTGATTTAAATATCTTTTTCCCACCAGTAGATTTTTCTATCTCGAATTTCAATGAATAATTATTGTTCGGTGCGAGAAACATTTTGGGTTCACCTTTTTTGGAAATCGTCCAATCCCATACGACAGAATCGGGCGGAGCCCCTACTCCATTGGATATTATATTATTAAAAACGCTATCATTCCCTATAATACTCATCGTCCAACTTTTTGCATCATCGAAACCATTTCGTTTAATATAGATAATATTTTGCGCAGGTTCCGGATTCTTAAAACTTTCCGATACGGGATATCGTTCCACGGGACGATATAATACACCATCAGGGTCTATTAAAATACTAATATTATCATTATTTGAACTATTATCTAAAACTACGCGCTGCTGCCAGTCTATATG
>JALTEE010000204.1 GCA_027007865.1 bacterium | reverse complement strand
TACTAATACTATGGAAAAATCATTATTAACGGGAGGTTCTATTATGAGACGGATTTGGGTTGTTTTCGCAGCGATTTTGATTACGCTGCCAATTCTTTCTTTCGGTCAATGGATGATGGAAATTACGCGACCCGGCGCTACATTTCCGTATCAGTTTGGCACGAATATTTTGGCGACAGATGGTTTCGATACGGTAAGTTTTGTTATCGGTTCCGATACTGTCACGATGGATGGCGGCGCTCCACCTGCGCCCCCCGCAGGTTTCTACGGTGCATTCCCGATAAGTGACCCGGCATATCCTATGATTACATATCTCGCAAGAGATATGCGTGGTATAGTGGACACGGTTCTGTGGGAATTCGATGTTTCGTGGGCTGGCGGTGGTAGCGTCCCTGAAACGCTAAATTGGAGCACTTCCGCTTTGCCATCTGCTTACGGCAGAATTATGATGGACACACTTTCCGATATGTCCACCGCTTTCAATATGAACACGACGAGTAGTTTTGTAATCGAGCATTATCCGCTCACGATTTATTGGCAATTCATCGCCGGTGCGGAAACGACAGATACCGAGCCGCCATATACGGCAAACTGGTATCCCGTTTGCGGAGATTCGGATGTCGCTGTGGATATAGATTCCGTTTCTGTGGATATTCTCGATGCTATGTCCGGAGTGGATGAAAGCACAATATCTATTTCTGGGATGGGATTCGATGTAACAATGCTCGCAACCATTACTCCAATCTCTGGCGGATATCACATTTCATACCACCCGACTGTCGCATTTCCCTATGATTTCGATATCCCGATTTCTATTTCCGCAGATGACAATGCAAGCAATCATATGACGGACAACTGCACATTCCACACGGAAACCTCAGGCACGGTGGGCTATACGCTCAGCGGATTTGTATATGATGCTGTTTCTCTCGCTCCCATAGACAGCGCAGCGATTTTAGATGGAACTATGACATACGGAACGACAAGCGACGATACGGGATACTATGAAATAACCGATATTCCCGATGGGACATATATTTTCAACTGTGCAAAAATCGGCTATGGTGCAGTTGTCGACACTATAACAATCTCCGGCGCAGATGTATCTCACGATTTCTATCTAACGAGTTCCGATACAACTGTGGATATTTCTGGAACGGTAAGCGATATAAGTGGTTCTATCGACGGCGCTATCGTTACTGCAACTTGGGGAACGAATTCGGTTTCCGATACGACAGGAAGCAGTGGAGCATATTTGCTCAGCAATGTTCGTGGAGGCACTCCCGTCGTTATTATTGCAGAACATACGGGCTATGTATCAGATACGGTCGGTCCTATTATATTCACAGTAGATTCCACAATAGATTTTGTGCTTACAGCGATTACGCCGGAAACATACTCTGTATCAGGAACAATTACGCTCGAAGGAGCATCGACACATTCTGGCACACAGGTAATATTATCAGGCGGGACAATCGATGATACGACAATGACCGCCGTTACAGGCGGATACAGTTTCAGCGATATTCCTGCGGGAACATATACATTGAGCGCAAGCCACACAGGATATATTTCCGTGGATACAACAATAACAGTTGTGGATGCCGATGTAACGATGAGTTTCGAACTCGCCGCCGAGCCTGTAACTTTGATGCCACCGCGAAATGCCAGTGCAACAACAGACTATGCCTGGTATACTTTTATATCTTGGGATGCTCCTATGGAACCCGGAGAATATGAGATGGACCATTACACCGGCGATGCCGCTTCCTATTTTTATGTTATGAATTCATCTGATATAGGATTAGGTGTCGATTTTGTGAGTCCTGGCAGTGAATATGTCGTAAGTAGAGTTCGAGTTGCTACATATAACCAACTTAATGGAGAACCTATTGCGACAGCCCATGTTGTTGTTGGCGACCAGGATTTTACTGAAATCGACCACGCCACAACGACAACCTATGCTGAAACCTGGTGGATGGAAGTTCCATTTTCGAGTCTGTCCGTTCCTGATACATTTACTGTTTCCGTGTTCAATGATGAGACCAGCATCTACGACACACTGGATGTTTTGGCAACGACTACCGCTGGCTCTGGCGATGGCGCTTACAGTTGGTATCACGATGCAACGGGCTGGACATTACTGGGTGACATCGCGGGTTATGAGGATTACGGTTTTATGATTGAAGTATATATGACGAATGTCTTCACTGGCAGAGTTGTTGCTCTGGAGCCGATTACCGTTTTCCGCCCCGTATATGGTGCTGGAACGGTGGAACGCCGCAGCAGCGACCCGCTGGGACTTGCCCGTAAAATCCGCCTCGCTCCGCCCGATATAAATGCCGCACCTGTCGAACACACGCTCTATCGCACATTCTCACCGATGGATGTAACGGGATACAACATATATCGCGGCTCAGCTCCATTCACCAGCACGACCGACCCCGGCGTTGAAATGATTCACACGACTACCGCTGATACACTATATTATTTCGATTCAGACATCACACCTGAAGACACGGTCTATTATGGAATAACTGCAATTTATCCCGAAGGAGAATCGCCGCTATCCGAAGTTGTCCCCGGGTATGCGCTCGAAATTCGCCCCGCAAGACAAATCCTGATATTCGACTACGATGGCGGAGATTCGCTCGCAGAAAACGGCACGATGGACGAAGCGGAATGGCTCTATGAATATCTGCAATACATTGGTGTTCCCGCCGACTCGATTTACCTCAGCGAGCAGAATGAATTTATTCAACACTTCTTCCCATATACCGACTATATTTCATACTCTGATGATACGAGATACTCTACAATATTCTGGGTAACTGGCGCCTATCCGGCAAGTTATTTTATGTATTCTGGGGGCGGAGATTCACTGATTTGGATAGATTTTATGAACTACGGTGGAAATCTTTATGTCGAGGGCGTCGATTTCGCCTGGTATATGATTGAAAGTGGCAACTGTCCCACTCTCGGCTGGATTATGGGCGCAGATTTCTATCACGACGGATGGCCCATCGATACCACTTCATCGAGCGTAAGCGATACTACCGGCAATGTCGATTCACTTACTATCATAGCCCCGTCATTCTTCGGCGATGGTGCGGAATTCACGATGGATTACAATACGAATACACTCGCAGACTTATTTGTCGATGTTCTCACGCCGATTACGGGCGCACAGACTTTGATGCGTTCGCAGACGGATGTTCCAGACAGCGTGGGCGACGGTGCGAGAATGATTTATTACGATGCGGGTGTTTATAAGAGTGTTCTATCGTCGATATATCTCGGCGCAATGGTCGATGGGCTCGAATATCCCGAACTGCGAACGCACATTCTCGGTGGAATTCTTAACGCATTTGGAATTCCAAATTCTTATGTGAATGAAAAGCCCGCACAAAAGCCCGAAACAGCCGTTCTCCTCGGGAACAAACCGAATCCGTTCAATGCATCGACTGCGATTTCGTTCAAATTGCCGAGCAGCGACAATATCACTCTCGAAGTCCTCGACATCAGCGGTAAAGTCGTGAAAAATCTTGCAAACGGAAACATTGCAAGCGGCATTCACACGATTGTCTGGAACGGGAAGGACAACGGTGGACAGGATATGCCGAGCGGATTCTATACATACAAATTGACTACGAGCAACGGAACATTTTCAGGCAGAATGGCGCTCGTAAAATAATCGAAGGGAAAATGCGCATTTACATTTAATAATTCGGGGGAAACTCTTTTCCCATAAAGAAGAGTTTCCCCCTAAAAAATTTAGATTATGTCAGCGAACCGAAGAGGCATACTGATTGTGCTATCATCGCCATCAGGAGGCGGAAAAACTACGATATACCGCGCTATTTTGGAGCGGCATCCCGAATACAAATACTCTGTTTCCGCAACAACGCGCCCCCGAAGAGGAGAAGAACAAAACGGTATCGATTATTTTTTCCTATCCGACGAAGAATTTTTGGAAAAGATAGATAGCGGCGAATTTGTAGAATGGGCATTTGTGCACGGCTACCGCTACGGCACGCTGAAATCGACTGTGAAAAAGGCTCTATCCGAAGGCGATGTTCTGCTTTTCGACCTCGATGTTCAAGGCGCCGATGCGATGAAAAAAACATTTCCCGATGAGGTTGTGAATATATTTATTCTTCCGCCGAGCCGAGAAGAACTGCGAAAGCGTCTGACAGCGCGAAAAACTGACCAGCCCGATGTTATAAATTTGCGGTTGCGAAACGCAGAAGGCGAGGTAAAAAAAGCAATTAACTACGACTATATCGTCATAAACGACGACCTCAACACTGCGATAAATCAAGTCGATTCGATAGTCACTGCGGAACTCTGCCGTCCCCAAATGCAATTGCCAATTTTGGGATGGGGACTCAAATAATGCAAAATTCAAAATACAAAATACAAAATGAAGAATTGCTTCCCAACAGATAACTTTTTCATAAACAGTTTTTGTCGCAATCTGCGATAAATTTTGCTACTATTTTTCTCCAAATTAGTTTTATTATAGAAAATTCGACGCTAAACTTTTCGATAGAGTAGTATTATTATGCCGGCAGTATTCATCACAGGAGCGACGGGATTTGTGGGCAGTCATACGGTTTCTGCGCTGCTTGCGAAAAACTACCGCGTAGAAATTATTGCGCGGAACACGAGCAAAACCAACTTTCTTCCCGATGGAATTATTGTTCACAGATGTTCGTTGCTCGACCCATCGCCGATGCGCGAAAAACTCGCCGATGCGGATTTTTTTATCCATATTGCAGGATTGACGAAAGCGCGCAAGAAGCAAGATTTCTACGATGTCAATGCGGAAGCGGTAAAGATTTGGCTCGAAACATTAGGGAAAAGTTCGCCGAAATTGAAAAAATTTGTCCTCGTAAGTTCGCAGGCGGCAACTCGACCATCGGAGACACCAATTACCGAAAACGATGCGCCCGCACCGCTCACCGATTACGGCAAAAGCAAACTTTTGGGCGAAAAATATGCACAGCAATTCATAAACCGCCTTCCAATCGCGATTGTTAGACCGCCCGCCGTTTATGGTCCTCGCGATAAAGATATTTTTTTCTACTTCAAACTCGCGAGCAAAGGGTTTTTGCCACTTGTCGGCAATCCCGATAGAAAATTTTCCGCTATCTATGTGAAAGACCTCGCCGATGCAATCGTTCTCGCTATGGAGCATCCCGATTCTGCGGGGGAAACTTTTTTTGTCAACGATGGTGAAATTCATACCTGGCGGGAATTTGCAACGGAAGTTGGGAATGCAATCGGCGGGCGGAAATTCAAGATTAGACTTCCCGGCGCAGCGCTGTGGGGCGCTGCTGCAATCGATGAAACACTGTCATTTATTGTGCGAAAGTCGGCATTGCTATCGTTTCAAAAAGTGCGCGAATTGCTCGCTCCGTGGGTTGCCGACAACTCGAAAATCGTGAAAAAACTCGGTTTCAAACCAAAATTCGATATCAAAAGTGGCATCCAAGAAACTGCAAACTGGTATAGAGAAAACGGATGGATTTGATTTTTTACGCTATTTTACTGTGAGAAATTATTTAATAAAATATTTTCGGCTCGGCGATATAATAATCGTGTTACTCGTCATCGCAATCGGCTTTTCACCGATGTATCTGCATAAAAACGGCTCGATTAAATCATTTTCCATAATTCTCGATTCGGCAGAGATAGCATCGATTCCCGCCGATACCGATACGACAATCATCGTTCCCGCTCCGCTCGGTGCCGTGAAAATAGAGATATCGGGAGGCAGAGCGAGAGTCGTAGAATCGAGTTGTCCGCGTAAAATCTGTGTTCATTCTGGTGCAATCGGCAAGGCAGGGCAAGCAATCGCCTGTGTTCCAAATAAATTGATAATTATTGCGGTCGGCGACGAACGCAGTGGAAAATACGATGCAATCCTCAAATAAAAAAAACGGCGATAATCATCTACGAAGAATATCGTATCTTGCGCTATTGACAGCACTTGCGCTGGTTATCTGGGTTGCGGAAGAATTTATTCCGAAACCATTGCCGTGGCTCAAACCCGGATTTTCATATATCGTCATTCTCATCACTATGGATATGCTCGGTGTAGTAGATGCTTTTATTGTTGCTGTTCTGCGCGTGATAATCGGTTCGCTGCTTTTCGGCAGACTGTTTGCGCCATCGTTTTTACTGTCCCTTTCGGGAACAATTTCGGCGCTCGTAGTGATGTCGCTTCTTTTCCCGCTGCGGGAAAAAATTTTATCATTCGTTGGAATCAGTATAGGGGGTGCATTTGCACATATTGCGGCGCAGATTATCGTGGCGGGCGCACTGTTCTACCGTGCCGACGCTGTTTTATGGCTGTTTCCGCCGATGACAATATGGACAATCGTAGCAGGTGCAGTCGTGGGAAGTGTCGCGACTGTTGTGCTGAAGAAATACCCGAACCGAGATTATTAAAACAGCCTATGTCGAGACTTTTTAAAGATGCACGACATAGGCTTAAAACTATGTAGCATATACACATTCATTCCATCGGACACAGTAATTCAATAGATAATGCATCCGTCTTCGTGTATTCCACAGTCTTTTATTCTTTTACTGCACCGCTCTTTTATATTTCAGGAGAAGTTCTGCCACTGCATCGTAATCGACGATATTTACTTCGGGAGAATCTGTTTTTATCGCTCTTGCCTGAAGGTCTTCCTTGCCAGCATAAATTTCGACATCCTTCTCTTTGAGATTTTTCAAAATATCGCCAGGATTTTTCAATATGCTGACACCGCTTTGAATGAACAAGACTCCATCTCCTTTTTCGGCGAGTTCGAAATTAAGGAATGGTTCACTTCTCTGAAAAGGGGAACGAGATATTACATAAAGTGTATCCATTTTTTTCCTCTCTTATGTAAATGTTATAACGGCATCCATTTCATTTATAATTTTCTTTAAACCATCTGTATTAAGCATATTCGCTTCGATAATTTCGTCTTCTTTAACCCCTCTTTTCTCCATCGACTCTTTATGGACATAGAGTTTTGCCCCGAACTCGCCTATACTCGTGTAAGCTAATTCGAGACTTTGCATTTCTATTTCCGACGGGTCCTGCCCTTTCATAGCAATGAAAACGCCATCATCAACAAGCACCACATTCGTATCGACCTCCATACCAGCAAGTCCAACTATCGTTCTATATGCTTCCCCCGCGGATGCCATTCCATAGCTGCACGATTTTATTAATATACAGACCTTTTTCATACATCCTCCTTTAAAAACCGAAACTCAGAAATCTATCTGAATCGTTAATAATTTTTACTAAAAAAGCCATTCCCGCGTGTTTGATACCTTCTATGGTTTCGGACTTTTTCAAACCTCTGAATTTTGCGCAGATTCCGCAAAGTCTAATTTCAACTCCCATATCAACAAGTTCTTTCAATCTGTCCCTTATGTTTCTTTCACCCGGTGACTCTATATTGACATTGGCATTCAAAGTCCCGTCTTCATATAGAAATGCCTTAACACTGTGCCCTTTCTTCAATAATCTTTTCGATATCTCGTAGAATGAATCGATATTCTGCGATGTATAAGGGCCTGTTCTTACCATAAAACCGACTGTCATATTTTCCTCCCTTAAAAAGTTAGAACAAGGTCAGCTTTGAAAGCGTGGTCGAGAGCAGCAGCAGCGCCAACAGGTGTTGCGCCTTCTACTAAATCCTCTTCTGCTACGCCTAAAACTTTCATAGCAAGAGAACAAGCAGTTAGATGAACTCCGAGTTCTTTTGCCTGAGATAACAATTCGGTAAGCGGGGGAGCACCTGCCATATTTATCTTTTCCGCGCCACCTTTTTTAACCGCATTAAGTCCGCTCATCGTGAAAAACATTATCACTTCTTTATCCATTCCACCCCCAACTGTCGCCATAATAAATGCCTTGTAAATATTTTCAGGTTCATCCGAACCAGCGACGATTACCATAGATTGTTTGTCCGCCATTGGAATACCTCTCTTTTTAAGGGTTTTTAATTGCTATGCTTTTTTCTTGATGTAGAACTTCATATAATCCTCTTCAGACTCTTGTCCTAAAAACTCATTTCCTGTTTGTTCACACCATGCGGGAAAATCTTCTTCTCCGCCGGGGTCGTCGGCAAGAACTTCGAGCACCTGCCCTGCATCGATTTCTTTAATTTTCTTAGCCGCCTTCAAAATCGGCATAGGGCAGGATAATCCCCGACAGTCCAATGACGCATCGCTTTGCATTTTCAACTCCTTTTCTTTTATAGGTTGTTTATTACTTCCGTAATTTACTCTAACCCTATTAT